>NZ_CP152375.1:2400000-2700000 GCF_051132615.1 Neisseria sp. Ec49-e6-T10
TCACTAAAAAGGGTTTTCCGCCTACTTGGGCAATTGCTTGTAAATCGCGTAAGCTGTCGCCCACCAGAATGGTTTCTTCTGCATTTGCGCCAAAACGTTCTATAATGTCTTCAATCATCCCAGCTTTAGGTTTACGGCATAAGCAATTGTCTTCGGCTTTATGTGGACAAAACCAAACGCCATTAATACGCCCGCCTTGTTGGTTGACTAAGCGATGCATTTTACGGTGCATTTGATTTAACTCATGGGTAGTGAAATATTTTCTGCCTATGCCAGATTGGTTTGTGGCAACAGCAATTTGGTATCCGCTTTGAGTTAATAGTGCAATGGCTTCGATACTTTGTGGTAAAGGTTCCCATTCTTCAACACTTTTAACAAAATCATCTCGATCTTTGTTAATCACCCCATCTCTATCCAATATGATTAGTTTCATGATGATTTACTTTCATTTAGCGGTCATTCTGTTAATTGGGCAATATCGGCAACACCATTTAATAGCACTTTTAGCTGATTAAGTAGATTTAGTCTGTTTTCTCTTAACTTCATGTCTTCACTCATGACCATAACCTGATCGAAGAAGGCATCAACTGGTGTTTTTAATGCTGCTAATCTGGTTAAAGCTTGTTCAAAATTTTGCTGAGCAATGTCTTGTTCAACAAGAGGAGAGAGCTTTTGTATTTGATCAAAGAGCACTTTCTCTTCAGCCTGTTGCAGTAGGTTTTCTTCAATACTCCCAATGGTATGGGGGTTTTTCTTCAATACATTTTGTACACGTTTATTAGCACTGGCTAAGGCTAGGGCTTCTGGCAATGTTTTAAACTGAGTGACTGCTTGTAGTTTTTGATTAATGCTGTTTAAGGCTGCTGGTTTGGTGTTCAGTACAGCATTAATGGTGTCTATACTGTATTCGCCTTGTAGTAAATTTGCCAATCGTGCCAGCATAAAATCATAAATTTCAACACATGTTGTGTCAGATAAGTTCTGATCAGCAAAAGTGGCAAATGTTTGTTTTAATAGCTGGTGGATATTAAGGTCTTTTGTCATAAGCATACGCAATATGCCTAAAGCAGCACGACGTAATGCATAAGGGTCTTTATCACCAGTTGGAATCAGTCCAATCCCCCAAATGCCTACAAGCACTTCTAACTTGTCCGCTAGTGCCACTGCAATAGCAATATCGTTTTGTGGTAAGCTGTCTTTAGCAAAACGTGGTTTATAGTGCTCCTCAATTGCTTGGGCAATGAGTTCATTTTCTTGGTCGTTTTGCGCATAATACTTGCCCATAATACCTTGCAGTTCGGGGAATTCGCCGACCATATCGGTCACTAAATCTGCCTTAGCCAAACGTGCCGCACGCGTTGCTAAAGAAACATCCGCATTTAATTGTGCGGCAATATCGCCCGCAATGGTTTCTAATCTGCTGATGCGCTGGGCAACTGTGCCTAATTTATTGTGATAAACCACTTGGTTTAGTTTAGGTAGACGGCTTTCTAAAGTGGATTTTTTATCTTGGTTGAAGAAAAATTCAGCGTCTGATAAACGAGCACGCAACACTCTTTCATTTCCATGAATAATGGCACTAGGATCTGCTGCTTCTAAGTTAGATACCAGTAAAAAACGATTCATGAGTTTATTTTGTACATCAACTAATGGGAAGTATTTTTGGTTTTGTTGCATGGTTAAAATCAAGCACTCTTGTGGTACTTTAAGAAATTGGGCATCAAACCCTGCTTCAAGTATCACTGGCCATTCAACAAGTGCGGTGACTTCATTAATAAGCTCTTGGTCAGCGACCATCTGTGCATTAAGTTTGTTTGCAGCATCATTGAGATTTTTTTCAATTATGGCTCGACGAGCATCAAAACTAACAATAACTTTGCCTTGTTCTGCTAAGGTTCTTGCATAATCCTGAGCTTCATTTAGTGTGATTGGGCCATCACTTAAAAAGCGGTGTCCAAGGGTTGTTTTTTGGCTCTGTAAGCCTAAAATTTCACCCTTCAGTAATTGATTGCCATGTAACATCATTAAACCATGGACAGGACGGACAAATTGATGGGTACGATTGCCCCAGCGCATTAATTTTGGAATAGGCAGTTTTTTTATGGCATTTTGTAAAATGTCGTTGATAACTTCTTCCAGCATTTGCCCTTTTTGTAAAAATTCATGATAGTAAATATCTTGTTTGCCATCATGCATTGTTTTTAGCATGGTAGTTTCTGTACCACATGAGCGAGCAAATCCTGTCAGTGCTGCAGTAGGTTCTCCATCTTTCATGCCCGCTTTTACGGCAGGGCCTTTTCGGGTAATGGTTTGATCCGGTTGAATCGCTTTAACTTCAGTTATTTGGACAGCAAGGCGGCGAGGGGTAGCAAAGACATGGAATACGCTGTTTTCTTGACGAAAATGCAGTTGTGCCAATTCATCTGCTATGGTTTGCCCAAAAGTTAAGCCAAGTTGTTCTAATGCTTTTGGTGGTAATTCTTCTGTTCTTAATTCAATAAGTAATGTGTCTTGCATTGTATTTACCCTTTATTGGGTTGATTTTTACATAAAGGGAAGCCTAAAGCTTCTCGACTTTGAACATAAATTTGAGCCACTTGACGTGAGAGTGCTCTAACGCGGCCAATATAGGTTGCTCTTTCGGTGACAGAAATCGCGCCTCTGGCATCAAGCAGGTTAAAGGTATGTCCAGCCTTTAATACCATTTCATATGCTGGTAGTGCCAATGGAATATCCAGCAACCGTTTTGCTTCGCTTTCAAAATGGTTGAACTGTTCAAGTAAAAATGGCACATTTGCATATTCAAAGTTATAAGTAGATTGCTCTACCTCATTTTGGTGATAGACATCACCATAGGTGATAATTTGCCCATCCGGTGTCTTACTCCAAACTAAATCATATACGTTTTCAACACCTTGTAAATACATGGCTAAACGTTCAAGACCATAAGTGATTTCCCCTAGGACAGGGTGACAATCTAAACCACCTACCTGTTGAAAATAGGTAAATTGTGTGACTTCCATACCATTTAACCAGACTTCCCAACCTAAGCCCCAGGCACCTAAGGTAGGGTTTTCCCAATCGTCTTCGACAAAACGAATATCGTGTTCCTGAGGAGAAATACCTAAAGTTTTTAAGGAGTCTAAATACAAATCTTGAATATTGTCAGGAGAGGGCTTAAGCGCAACCTGAAACTGATAGTAATGTTGTAAGCGGTTAGGGTTTTCGCCATAACGCCCGTCTTTAGGGCGACGGCTAGGTTGTACGTAGGCGGCAAACCAAGGCTCTGGACCTAGTGCTTTTAGGCAGGTCGCTGGGTGGCTGGTGCCAGCACCTACTTCCATATCAAATGGTTGTAGTAAGGTACAACCATTATTGGCCCAATAAGTTTGTAATTTAAATATGATTTCTTGGAATGACAACATGGTAATGTGTTCAGGTTATGGAATAAAGGGGTTATTTTACTGTGGCAAAGTAAAATTGGATAGCCTTTGTATAAAATTTTGTGTGTATTGCTTTAAGTAATGACTTTGATTCATTTAATTAAGCGTATATTTTGAATGAATATGTACAGTGTTTCATGATTAGATTCGTTTATTTTAAGCAAGCCATAATTTTTTATTCAGTAATTTAATTGTCATTGTTATTGATGATGATTTCTAAAAATAAAAAAAACCATTTAATAAATAAACGGGTCATTCAATATGTAAGAATTAAAAAATGTTTTAAGACTGAATCACTGAGGCATAAACTTCCAATGGCTCATTAGGTAACCAATTAACAGTATAAAGTTCAAAACAAATTCCTTGCATATCCAATTGATATTCAGTTTGTGCTTGTGGCCATTGCATATACATTGCATTTAATGCTTCCCCTAGCTTTTCTAAATTAGGGACAATACTTTTTACATAGGTGCCAGCAGGTATAGTCATTGTGCTAAAATCTGCTGGGATTGATTTAATGGCATTGACCTTAACTGCTGCGAAGTAGGTGAATCGATTTTCATCAATCATCTTGGAGACACCATATGATTCACCTGTTTTTGAGATTTCTACACAGTCATTAAGATCAGGACAAATACGAGGGCCAAATTTGTGCCATAAAGCGGGGCAATCTGTGTTTGCTTTGCTCATATCTGTTTCTATTGCCATCCCCACAATTTTTGTTTCAGGAAAATCAACTACAGTAAATTGGAAGTCCATCGTACTCTCCTAAATTATATAGAAAACCGCAAAAAATATTTTATGTTAAAAGCCATTATTTTGTATGGTAGGTATTATATCTGAATGATTATACTCAAATATTATATTGGTGTTTCCTTATGTAAGCCTTAATGGCTATTTTTATGTTTTTTCGTAGGTAAAAATGTCTATATTGCTTGTTTTTTCTTACTTTTGTTGGTGTTATTTTTTATTGGCTTTTTTAATGGTGCACGCTTATTTTTTTGTTGATGTGGTTTTTTACTTTCTTTTTGTTTGGTATTGTGTGAGTCAATGGTTTTTGTTCTTGCGGTTTTGCCTTTTGACCCACCACTAATCAGGAGCAATTCAACTCGACAGTTATCCAAATCAGCCCTAGCAACTTTGACAACGACTCTGTCTCCTAGTTTAAAGGATACTTTGGTTCTCTCGCCCTCTATGGCCATAATTTCTGGGCGAAAATTAAAATAATCTTGCCCCAGTTCACTTATATGAATCATGCCTTCTGTGTATAAGCCATCAAGCATGATGAATAATCCAAAACCTGTTAAACCACTAATGGTTCCTTCAAAAACTTCGCCTATTTTATCTTGCATATAGTACGTTTTTAGCCAGTTTTCAACATCTTTACTGGCTTCATCAGCACGTCTTTCTTCATGTGAACAATGAATACCCATTTCTTGCCATGAATGTTTAGGTTGGTATGTTTGTTGATGCAATACTGCTTTAATGGCCCGATGTACCAGTAAATCGGGATACCTGCGAATAGGGGAGGTAAAATGTGCATAGGCATCATATGCTAGTCCAAAATGCCCTTGATTATTTGGTTCGTAAACGGCTTGTTGCATTGACCTGAGTAACATGATTTGCAATAAAGTTTTATCTGCGCGACCTTCTAGTTGAGTAAATAGTTGGGCATAATCTTTGGGTGTTGGATCAGAACCGCCTTCTAAGTGTAAGCCAACTAAAGCCAATTGTTCTTGTAATGTTGCCAATTTCTCTGTAGTAGGGCCTAAATGGCTGCGAAAAAGAGCTGGGTGTTGATGAGAGAGTAAAAATTCTGCCGCACATACATTGGCACAAAGCATACATTCTTCGATTAAACGGTGGGCATCATTACGGAAAATAGGTTCGATGCGTTCTATTTTGCCTTCATCATTAAAGATCATTTGGGTTTCTTGTCCATCAAATTCCATTGCACCGCGTTGATGGCGTTTTTTTGACAACACTTGATAGAGCTTATGTAAAGTATTGATTTCTTTTTCTAAAGGGTGTGTTTCTTTGCTCTCTAACCATTGTGCTACTTGAGTGTAGGTTAAACGAGCCTTAGAGTGCATTACAGCAGGATAAAATTGATATGTTTTAATATTTCCTGTAGAGGTAATGGTCATATCACAGACCATACAAAGTCTATCAACCTCGGGTATTAATGAACAAATACCATTTGATAAAGCCTCGGGTAACATAGGAATGACTCTTCTGGGAAAATAGACACTGGTACTGCGTTCATATGCATCTATATCAATTGCTAAACCTTCTGGTACATAGTGGCTTACGTCTGCAATAGCCACAACTAGACGGAAGTTTCTGCCTATTTTTTCTGCAAAAACAGCATCATCGAAATCTCGGGCTGTTTCGCCATCAATAGTGACTAAATTAAGATCACGTAAATCCACCCGATTTTTTAAATCGGTTTTGCGCACAGTTTTGGGTATTTTTTTACTGGCTGTTAAACAAGCATCACTGAATACATGGGGTAGATGGTGTTTGCGTACGGCAATTTCTATTTCCATGCCAGAGTCTGCATAGTTGCCCAGTATTTCGGTTATCACGCCCATAGCAGGGTGATGTGCTTTAGGATAAGCGGTAATTTTTACCACAACAACTTGGCCACTTTGTACCGAAGGCTGTTTTGCAGATGCTTCTAAAATGATATGTCCGCTTAGTCGTTTATCTTCAGGAACGGCAATCCACACGCCATGCTCCATATAAACTCTGGCAACAACATCGGTATTCGCTCTTTCGATGATTTCTAAAACTTGTCCTTCTTGGCGACCTTTTCTATCAAAGCCGCTGGGTCTGACGGTGACAATATCACCATTCATTAGCCCTTGCATTTGTCTGGCATAAAGGACAAGGTCTTTTTGGCCTGTTTTGTTTAAAGGAATGGCAAAACCAAATCCATCTTTATGGGCTGCGATTTTACATTTGATTAATGCCAGCTTTTCAGCCGTACATACATTACCTGCACGATTAATATAAGCTTGACCATCTCTGACCATGGCTTTGATGCGCCGTTCAAAAAAATCAAATTCCGACCTATGAATTGAAAGTGTTTTGGCTAATTTTTTGATTGTTAAAGGTACACCAATTTGTTCTAATACTTGGCTAATCCATTCTCGACTAGGCAATGGTTTTTCATAACGTTGTTGTTCTCTTTGTAAAAAAGGATCTTGTTGGCGTAGATTAGATGTTTTATTGTTTTTGTTCATTGACTTTCTCTATAATAAATTTATAATTTTGCTTTAGGTTTTTTCGCAATTTAAAATATATACCCAGATGGCGGAATTGGTAGACGCACTAGGTTCAGGTCCTAGCGGGGGCAACCCTGTGGAAGTTCGAGTCTTCTTCTGGGTACCATCTTTGTTTTTCTTAATCTTAATCAATTGGATAAATAAACGGTGAATTAAATCACTTGAGTAAAAAAGATTGTTGCCAGTTGAATGCGACACACACGCATTAAAAGAGTATAAATTTTGCATTTGTTTTTTTAGTCTAATTTGTTTTGTTATAAAAAACAAGTCTTTTGCTTTGGAATTGTGGTACCAAAGTGCTAATGTCTTCTTTTTACCAAGTAAAGATGTCCTTTAGTACTATCATAACTCTAATCGGAGGATGCTGTTATGACTGAAGAGATCATTCCATGAGTACCAAAGAACTTAAGAGAATAGAAATCGTTCGATTAAAACATTACGTAATTGGATGATTGAGGCCAAAATATGGTCTCCTAAAATAAAAAGTAAAAAAGGATTCAACCACCTAGGGAAAACAGACAAAGATTAGGCGAACTGATTCGTATGCTCGCTTTGAGCCATTTGAATCAACTTAAAGCTTATCTTCGATGGTTGGATACCTATATTTCTCAATATGGGCTGCCTATTGCTATTTATAGTGATTGGCATTCAATTTTTTCCAAACATAAAGCAGAAAATTTTGTACTCAATCAATTAAAAAGGACATTAGATAATTTGGGGATAGAATCTATTCAAGCTTCTACTTCACAAGCTAAAGAATGAAAGTAACAGTACATAATTATTTTTTGAACACAATTTTCCAATAAGTAATTAATTTTATCGTCATGTATCATTAATCATCTTTATTTAGTTTGTCTGAATTGTACCGTAGAGTATTCACCATTAACTGAAATGCAGGTGAAGATTGTCGGCGACTAGGATAGTAAAGATGATATCCAGGAGAAATTGGAGCCCAATCATCAAGTACCTGAATCAGAAGTCCTTCCTCTATAGATTTTTGTACCAAATCTTCAGGGGCGTAGCATAATCCATAACCTTCCAGTGCGGCGGTTAAAGCCTGAGGTGACGTATTGAATGTCATTTGTCCTATAACTTGAATTTGTATTTTTTGTGTTTTTTTCTCAAACTCCCAAGAGTAAATATCACCATATGTTGCTAATCGAAGGTTAATGCAATTATGTGAAATAAGATCTTGAGGTATGATTGGTTTACTCCTAGTAGCGAAGTATATTGGAGAACCTACTACAACCATTCTAAAGTTTGGTGATATACGAACTGCAATCATATCTTTAGCTATTTGATCACCTAGTCTCACACCTGCATCAAATCTATTTTTGACAATGTCTGTAAATTCATAAGCTATAGAGATTTCAAAGTTAAGTTCTGGGTATTCTGGTAACAATTTTGATAGTTTTGGCCAAAGAATTGTATTAGCAGCATGATCATGAGCACTAATGCGTATCGTTCCACTTGGTTTTTCTTTAAGATCATTCAATGCTTTTAATTCAAGCTCAATACCTTCATAGAAATAACTAAGATTATTAAACAAACGCTCACCAATTTCGGTAGTTGATACACCACGTGTTGTCCGAGCTAATAATCTAACTCCTAATTTTTCTTCAAGTCTACGGATAGAATGACTTAGAGCAGATTGTGATACTCCTAATTGTGCTGCTGCACGTGTGAAACTATGTTCTCGTGCAACAACAATAAAAGTAAAAAGGCTATTGAGATCTATATTATTCATTAATGAATTTTCGTCATAAGTATATTTAAATTTTACCATCTTCTTTCATATCAATCTATTCTTTATACTTCACTCATGCATTGAAAAGGTCAAATAGATTTCTTTAATATCATTTAAATTAGGTTAAAGCGTTAGATTTATTATTAGAAAGGTGAAAGACATGCAAACAAGGAAATTAGGTAATGAAGGGCTTGAAGTTTCAGCTATTGGATTAGGTTGTATGGGGATGACATTTGGTTATGGCCCACGAATGGAAAAAGCGGCTGCGATCAAATTAATCCGAGATGCTTTTGATCGAGGAGTAACGCTTTTTGATTCAGCAGAAGCATATGGTGAGCTTAATGAACAATTATTGGGTGAAGCACTATCACCGATACGAGATAAAGCTATTATTGCAACAAAATTTGGTTTTAAAAATGGGATTTCCTCTGAGGGTTTAGATAGCAGTCCTGAACGTATTCGTTTTGTTGCTGAACAATCTTTAGCACGCATGAAGGTTGATTGTATTGATTTATTTTATCAGCATAGAGTTGACCCTAATATACCAATTGAAGACGTTGCTGGAACTGTTAAAGACCTTATTAAAGAGGGTAAGGTCAAATATTTTGGTTTGTCAGAAGCTGGGGTAGAAACAATACGGAGAGCTCATGCTATACAACCATTAACTGCTTTACAAAGCGAATATTCCATGTTTACTCGTGAACCAGAGACGGAAATTATACCAACACTTAAAGAGCTTGGTATTGGTTTTGTACCATTTAGTCCATTAGGGAAAGGTTGGTTAACAGGTAAAATTGACAATAGGACAACCTTTAACGAAGGAGATATTCGTAATGTATTACCTCGTTTTTCCGAAGATGCTCGCCAAGCAAATTATAAATTGGTTGAATTGATTAGCCAAATTGCGCAACATAAAAAAGTGACTCCTGCACAAATAGCACTAGCATGGCTATTGGCACAAGAGCCCTGGATTGTGCCGATTCCAGGGACAACAAAATTACACCGACTAGAAGAAAATATTGGTGGAGCATCTGTTGAATTAACAAATAATGAGCTAGATACATTAACAGAGTTGTTAGCCCAAATGCCTGTTTCAGGAGAGCGCTATACGGCTCAAATGATGAAAAGTATTAATCGCTGATAACTCTAATTTGGTGATAAGTATTTTCACATACTTACCCGTATTTTCCTCAAAAAAAGACAACTAAAAAACTTTATTCTAAGGGTGATTTTATGTTAAATAATCAATTTGAATCTCGTCATCTTATTTGTACTGTACATGCAAAAACGATACATCGTGAAAAAATAAAAGAACTATTAATAGAACTTATTCAACCAGCTAGAGAAGAAATAGGGTGTCTTTATTATGATATTAATCAAGATATCCAAAATCCAGATATTTTTTATATTATTGATGGTTGGGTTTCAGACGAAGCAATAGAAGCTCATAAAGCACATCCAAATGTTCATCGAGTTGTTGAACAATTACTCCCCTTACTTGCTTCAGCGTTAAGTATCTTAACCAGTAGTCGTATAAGTCATACATAAATTTAAAAAAATCCCTTGTTAAATTTTTAAGGGATTTTTGTTGGTTTGTGTGATTGTAATTTATTGAAAATATGATATTTTTTTGAAATTGTTTTGAAATATAGCTCCAAAGTGGGTACTATTCTCTTTTCCCAACTTCTCAAAGATGATTTTTTAGGATGGATGATCACAACCATATTTTTATACTTTAATTGGGATATTTGTCATGACGGATGAGATCGTTAACATGAGTATAAAAGAACTTAAACCATTTAATATATAGAAGCAGAGCTATTCGGTCAAAGGAAGTCGTAAAGTCAATATCTCTTTTTGTTCGATAAATTAGGTATGTGGTTGTTAACTGAAGACAATGCGTTGCTGGTTTAATCTGTATAGTCAATGAGATGATAAATTAATAAATAAGAGTCTTTTCTGTGTTAGAGTAGACCGTTAATCTTTTAATATTATTACGATAAATGCTCAAGCAGCTAATATCTTGCTGTTCTCATGAATATCCATTCAGTCACAGAACATATCTACATAAATAAAAATTTATTCACATTAAGAAAGGCTGATGGTTATGAAATACCGTAAATTAGGTCAAACTGAGGAAAAAATTTCATCAATAGGGCTCGGTTGTATGGGAATGTCTCATGCTTATGGGGATAGAGACGATGAACAAAGTATTCAAACATTACATCGTGCTCTTGATTTAGGAATCAATTTTTGGGATACGGCTGATTTTTATGGTGCTGGAGAAAATGAAAAGCTTATTTCGAAAGTACTGAAAAGCCATAGAGATAAAATCTTTATTGCTACTAAGTTCGGTTTTAAGTATGAAAAAATGAACAATCATTTTTCTACCAATTTTGATGGTTCTCCTAAATGGATGCGTCGGTCAATAGAACTAAGTTTGCAACGTTTGCAGATTGATTGTATTGATTTGTATTATTTGCATAGGGTTGACCCTAACGTACCTATAGAAGAGTCTGTAGGTGCTATGGCGGATTTAGTTAAAGAGGGTAAAGTACGTTATTTAGGTTTATCTGAAGCCTCTGAAGAGTCAATTAGAAGGGCCTATAAAGTTCACCCTATTGCTGCGTTGCAAAGTGAATATTCATTATTAACCAGAAATATTGAACAGAATATCTTACCAACGGTCCGTGAATTGGGGATTACATTGGTGCCTTTTTCTCCTTTGGGGCGAGGGATGTTCACAGAAAACTTTGATGTTAGCACTTTTGTTGCTAATGATGCACGTCTTAATCTACCAAGGTTTCAAGGGAGTCATTTAATTAATAATCAAAAACTCATGCACTATTTAACAGAGTTTGCTCATAGTAAAGGCTTGACGACTGCACAATTGGCTTTAGCATGGCTATTAAATAAGGCTGATGATATTGTGCCTATTCCTGGTACAAAAAAAGTAAAGTATTTGGAACAAAATGCAAAAGCTGTTGAGGTAAATTTAACTGAAACTGAGATCAATACGATAGAAGAAATTATTAAAGAATTCCCAAATACAGGGGAACGATACACGACAGAGGCGCTAAAACTGGTTAATCATTAAGTTATTGGAATGTTAAAACATGCAATTAATGTATTCGCTGATTTTTCTTATATTTAATAATCTTCTTGTGGTACTGGTTAACTGTATCTAATTTTGGTTAGAGTACTGCAGGAGGAGAGATTAAATTATTTATATTTTCATCATTTTTTGTCTAATGAATTACCTTGCTCCTTTGTCACAATAATACAGGTGTGATCAGTAATCATTTAAGATAAGAACGTAAAATAGCAATAACTTGTTCTGTATCGTTGTGTGAATTGGTTAAATCTGTTGGTTGTTCACTTAGATGTTCTCTGATTTCTCCTTCTAATAATTCCAACATTAAGCCATTTACCGCGCCTTTTATTGCTGCGACTTGCTGCAAAATCTTAATGCATTCAGCTTCGGCTAACAATGCATTTTCAACAGCTTTGGTTTGCCCTGCAATTTTCCTGACACGTGATAATAATTTTTTTTGATGACGAATGGTATGTGGCATAGCGTTCTTTCATAAATAGGTTTATACTGGGGGGTAGTATATTAAATAGGTGTTAATATGCATACTTCACTTGTTTCAAAGCATTACCATACTCATTCTTTTCATGATCACAATCCTTTAGCTGAAAGGAAAACCACCGTTGCGCTGTGGTTAACTGTCTTCATGATGTTCATTGAGATTTTAGGTGGCTGGTATTTTAACTCAATGGCATTGTTGGCCGATGGCTGGCATATGAGTTCTCATGTATTGGCATTGGGGTTGGCTATCCTTGCTTTTAAAATGTCTAGAAAATATGCTAACAGCCCTAAGTTTACCTTTGGTACATGGAAAATAGAAGTGTTAGGAAGCTTTAGTAGTGCACTATTATTGGTTGTTGTTGCTGTTTTTATGTTTTATGAGTCGGTTATTCGTTTATTTTCCCCTTTCAATATTCATTATGAGCAGGCAATTTGGATTGCCATTATGGGGTTATTGGTTAATTTAATTTGTGCTTATTTATTGCATGATGGGGAGCATCATCACCACAATCATCAGCATGAGCATAAAGGTCATCATCATTTGATTGATACACATGAACATCATCACAATTTAAATTTACGGGCAGCATATATTCATGTGATTGCCGATGCGGCAACATCTGTACTGGCAATTATTGCACTGGTTTGTGGTAAATTTTTTGGTGCTGAGTGGCTTGACCCAGTGATGGGTATTGTTGGTGCTGTCTTGGTCATTATTTGGGCCATTAATTTACTTAAAGCTTCTGGAAGCGTGTTATTAGATGCAGAAATGGATCGCTCTATTGTGCAAGAGGTAAAGGGGGAATTAGGTAAAAATGATTTATTTTGTGTGACCGATTTTCATTTATGGCGAGTAGGGCAAGAACAGTATGCATGTATTGTTTGTGTTGAAATAGATCAAGTGGATGTGCAGCCTTCTTTTATTAAAGAACAGTTGCGTGGTTATCCTCAATTAAGTCATATTACGGTCGAAGTTAATGTAAAATAATTTGAGTCTATTTGGCTAGAAAGCGACCGATATAACTTTTAGCCAAATAGACTGTTCAGAACTTACAACACGTAACGCGCCAAGTCTTCGCTTTGGGCAATTTCGCCTAGTTTATCATTAACATATGCTTTATCAATGACCACATCACCTGATTTAGTTTGAAAAGAAATATCTTCCAATAATTTTTCCATTACGGTGTGTAATCGGCGTGCGCCTATATTTTCAGTTTTTTCGTTTACTTGCCAAGCTATATGAGCTAATTGCTCTACACCATCGTCTGTAAATTGAAGGTTGATTTCTTCTGTACCTAATAAAGCTTGATATTGACGAGTAAGACAGGCATCTGTTTGGGTAAGGATGGCTTGAAAATCAGACACACTTAAACTATCTAACTCCACTCGAATAGGTAAACGTCCTTGTAATTCAGGAATTAAATCAGAAGGGCGGTTTAAATGAAACGCACCAGAGGCAATAAACAAAATATGGTCGGTTTTAATCATACCGTATTTTGTTGTGACTGAAGTTCCTTCAACAAGGGGCAATAAATCTCGTTGTACCCCTTGACGGGAAACATCGGCACCTTGGCGGTTACCATCTGTTGCCACTTTGTCGATTTCATCAATAAATACAATACCATGCTGTTCAACTGCATATAAGGCTTGTTCTTTTATTTCATCTTCATTAACCAGTTTTGCCGCTTCTTCATCAATTAAAAGCTTCATGGCTGCGGCAACCTTCATTTTGTGCGGCTTGGTTTTTTCTTTACCAATGCTTTGGAACATGCCTTGTAATTGTTGTGTAAACTCTTCCATTCCAGCAGGCCCCATAATAGACATATTGCCTATAGGGTTGACACTGAGTTCTATTTCAATTTCTTTATCGTCTAAAGAACCTTCTCTAAGCATTTTTCTAAATTTTTGGCGGGTATTTGAGTCTTCTGGTTTGTGTGTTTCATCGGTGAAACCAACTTGACGAGGAGGAGGAAGCAGTGCATCTAGAATACGTTCTTCTGCTGCATCTTGTGCTTTATTACGGTTTTTTTGAATTGCTTCTTCTCGAATATTTTTCATTGCAACTTCAGCTAAGTCACGGATAATGCTGTCAACATCACGCCCAACGTAACCTACTTCAGTAAATTTAGTTGCCTCAACTTTGATAAAAGGTGCATTGGCTAAACGTGCCAATCGACGAGCAATTTCTGTTTTACCCACACCTGTAGGGCCAATCATTAGGATATTTTTTGGGACAATTTCTGAACGTAAAGGCTCAGGTACTTGAGTTCGACGAAAACGGTTACGTAAAGCAACGGCTACAGCTTTTTTTGCACCATTTTGTCCAATAATGTGTTTGTCTAATTCGTGTACAATTTCTTGGGGAGTCATTAAACTTGACATAATACGATTTTCCTTAGTCAGAACTTAGAGTCTGTTATTTGGTTTCACTGTTTTCTTCAGTAGTTGGTAATGTTTCAATAATATGGTTTTGGTTTGTGTAAATACAAATATCACCTGCAATTTCTAGTGATTTTTTGACAATTTCTTCACAAGGTAAATCGGTATTGTCGATTAAGGCTTTTGCTGCTGATTGAGCATAAGCGCCTCCAGAACCAATGGCCGCAATGCCATGTTCAGGTTCCAATACATCACCATTACCTGTAATAATCAACGTATTTTCTTTATCCGCAACAATAAGCATGGCTTCCAATCTGCGTAAGGCTCGGTCTGTACGCCAGTCTTTTGCCAATTCAATTGCAGCAATGACTAAATGCCCTTGGTGTTTTTGTAACTGGCCTTCAAAACGTTCTATTAAAGTGAATGCGTCAGCCGTTCCACCCGCAAAGCCTGCCAACACTTTACCACCATGAAGTTTGCGTACTTTTCTGGCTGTTCCTTTAATGACGATATTACCTAATGTTACTTGCCCATCACCACCCAGTGCGACCTCATTTCCTCTTCTTACAGAAATAATAGTTGTCCCATCAAATTGTTGCATATCAAAAACCTTATACAGTTATTATGAGTTCATTTTGCTATATGGGGCTTTGTCTCTTAAAATTCAAGATGTATTTTGTTTGGATTATTTTGCTAAAAAATAAAAAAGCATTAAGAGGTGGAAACCTGAGAATTTTTGTTCTTTTTGCGTTTTTTTAGCCAGAAGCGAACGCGTAGTTTTATATCATAATAAATGGGACGGCAGCCAAAGATAAACAATAAAAAGGATAGGGGGAGTGTAAATTGGTAACCTAAATGTCTGAAGCCTAATGCCCCAATAATACCACCAATAAAAAAAGAGAATAAGATTCCTAAAAATAAGGTGAGCCTGCGACGATTAACCTCAGTTATATGAATTTTATCAGAGTTAAATTTTTTGACAGGCATAAGTTTTGCCAATTCTATGCCAATGTCTGTTGCAATCCCTGTCATATGTGTACTGCGTAGTAAACCTCCAGAAAGCTTAGTGACTACTGTGTTGTGCATACCCATAATGAAGCACAACAACATTAAGGTTGGTGGGGTAAAAATATGTTTGTAACCAGATAAAGAAGCCCCTAATAGGCCAAAAATCAATAAATAAGTTGCCTCCACCCACATTGATAGACCATATCCACCTCTAAAGCGTCGGCGCCTTGCCCAAAGAATTAGCCATGTTGCGTGTATGGCACCAGCAATAAAGCAAAATAACATGGAAAAAGCAATTAAAACGAGTTTAATATCAGCTAAGATAAGACCATCAGCCATACTGGAAATGACACCAGAAATATGGGAAGTGTAACGATTGACGGCAAAAAAACCGCCTGCGTTAATTGCACCAGCGATAAAGGCCATAATATAGCCTAAGTTTCGTAATACATTGTCTTCAAAGGTCACATTATCAAGTAATAAAGTGAGCCTGAGTAAGCGGTTCATATTGTTTAATTGGTAAATTTAGTCAGTCAGAAAACAGCTTTTGCTTAAGTATAGTGTATTTTTTTAGGTAATACGATGAAAAAACATCAAATTTCTGCTTTTTGCCTTATTTTAAATAATATGTGGTTTATTGTTGAATATAATATTTATTTTGATTAAAAGTTGTGGTTTGATTAAGAGAAAGTGCTTATTTAGTTGTATGAATGGTGAAAAATAGCTGTTTTTTTAGAATGGTACTATTTAAAGTCATGATATCATCAGTTATTGTTTGAAAATAATATGGTTTCTATATTAGAAAAACATGCTTTAATTGTTTAGTCGGTTTGTCGGGTTTTTGAGTATGTTTTTAGATGATTAAATATTTTGAGCAACTTTATAGTGGTTTGTGGGGCAAGTTTATATATTAAGGGAAATACAGTGGCTGGAAATAAACGTTTGATTTTTGGGTTTCATGCAGTAAATGCACGTTTGTGGCAAACACCAGAAAGTATCATTGAATTGTATGTTATTGAAGATAAATCGGATGAGAGAACAAGGCAAGTTATTGATAAAGCTCAGGCAGAAAATGTAAAAATTATTTTTGTGGATCAAGTAAGATTAAATACTTTAAGTAAGCAGGCACGCCATCAAGGTGTGGTCGGGTTCATTGATGCATCCAAAAATCATGTTCATTTAGAGGATGTTTTAGAGCATTTAAACGAACCACCATTATTATTGGTTTTAGATGGTGTGACAGATCCTCATAATTTAGGTGCTTGTTTGCGTGTTGCTGATGCAATGGGGGTACATGCTGTTATTGTACCAAAAGATAAAAGTGCAGGCTTGAATGCAACTGTCAGTAAGGTTGCTTGTGGTGCCGCGGAAAGTATTCCTTTTGTTACTGTAACCAATTTAGCCAGAACATTACGGGAACTCAAAGAAGAGGGTATTTGGGTGGTTGGTACTGATATGCAAGCGGAACAAAACTTATACCAGTTTCAATCAGAAAATATGGGTATTGCTTGGGTAATGGGCTCAGAAGGGGAAGGAATGCGGCGGTTAACAAAAGAGTGTTGTGATGTGTTGGTTTCTATTCCCATGTTGGGTACGGTAGAAAGTTTAAATGTGTCGGTTAGTGCAGGAATGGTGCTAAGTGAAACACGCAGACAACGATCTTTCAGTAATAAAGAGTAAAACTAAATATATTCATTAATGATTTTAAAAAAATCAAATTTTTGTGTTAGAGTCGCTTAATAGGGGTGATTGATTAGAAGGAGTGTGTATGTATTGGCTGGCTTTAGGGTTTGTTTTGCTGATTTTTGAGTTTTTTACCAATACATTTTATTTATTGGTTATTTGTGCCGCTTTTATGATTGCAGGGTTAAGTGAATGGTTGTTTCAAACACCATTTTATGTTAATACCATTATTGCTTCAGTTATGAGTATCATTGGTGTCTTAATTGTAAAAAAAGTCAATAAAACCCGTAAAGCAAGAGGGCAAGATAAGGCACTCGATGATTTAGATATTGGGCAATATGTCGAAGTGACTGCTGTAGAGCCTTCAGGGCAGGCGGTTGTTTATTACCGTGGTGCCCAATGGCAAGCTAGATTTGATGATGTTACTGCCTTAGTGCAAACGTCAGAAGAACATTTACCCACACGCGCTAAAATTATTAGAAAAGATGCCAATATTTTAATAGTAGAAGCGGTTTAATGATTAATACATAAATATATCAGGAGGAAATATGGGTCAGATTGTTGCGTTATTATTTTTATTTGCTGTTGTGGTTTTTGCAGTTAAATCCATTACTGTTGTCCCTCAACAAAGTGCATTGGTCATTGAAAGATTGGGGCGGTTTTATAAAGTCTTGCGCCCAGGCTTGAATTACCTTATCCCTTTTGTGGATCGTATTGCATATCGCCATAGTTTAAAAGAAATCCCTATGGATGTAGCCAGCCAAGTTTGTATCACTCGTGACAATACCCAATTAACAGTGGATGGCATCATTTACTTTCAGGTAACTGACCCTAAGTTAGCATCTTATGGTACCAGTAATTATGTGATTGCCATTACTCAGTTGGCACAAACAACGTTGCGTTCTGTCATTGGTCGTATGGAGTTGGATAAAACACTTGTAGAGCGTGATGAGATTAACCGTGTGGTTGTGGCTGCATTAGATGAAGCAGCTACATCATGGGGGGTGAAAGTTTTACGTTATGAAATTAAAGATTTGGTGCCTCCTCGTGAAATTTTACACTCAATGCAGCAACAAATTACGGCTGAGCGTGAAAAACGTGCCCGTATTGCAGAGTCAGAAGGCCGTAAATTAGAGCAAATTAATTTAGCAACAGGTGCCAGAGAAGCCTCTATCCAACAATCTGAAGGTGAAATGCAAGCGGCGATTAATCAGTCTAAAGGGGAACGTTTGGCTTTAATCAATAAGGCTGAAGGTGAAGCGCAGGCTCTACGTTTGGTTGCAGAAGCTTCTGCTGAGGCTATTCGTTTAGTAGCAGACGCTACTAAGGTGCCAGGTGGTATGGAAGCGGTTAATTTAAAAGTAGCAGAGCAGTATGTTGAGGCATTTAGTAAGTTAGCTAAAGAGAGCAATACCTTAATTTTGCCTGCGAATGTGGCAGATATGGGGAGCTTAGTTGCGGCTGGTTTGAAAATTGTGAATAGTCAGAAAAATGTTGGCTAATGATTAAAATAGCATCATTTAACGGCTTTTGAAAAAAGGCCGTTTTTTATTTGGTTTGTATGATTTTGTGTCTTTATTTAATAGCTATTGTTTAATTTTTTGTTTTTAATGATGATTTATTGGGCCTGTGCATAAGAGCACTAGAAAATGTTGGCTAACAGAAAGTCATCAAGGTAAAATAACTTTTTTATCTGAAAGTGTGTTTACAAACTATGAGCCTGATTGGGGATATTCTTCCTGAAAACCATATTATCTTAAATTTGGATGTAGGAAGTAAAAAAAGAGTTTTTGAACAAGTAGGCGTCTTGTTGGAAAATCATTTAGGGATATTAAGAGCAGAAGTATTTGATTGCCTTTTTGCCAGAGAAAAATTGGGGTCAACGGGTTTAGGGCAAGGCGTGGCTATTCCCCATGGTTGTATCAAAAGTTTAAAAGAAACGGTTGGCGTATTTGTTCGTACAAAAGAGCCTATTCCTTTTGATGCGCCTGATGGGCAACCTGTACAATTGATGTTTGTGTTACTTGCTCCTCAACAAGAAAATAATGACAGTCATTTGCAAATTTTATCTGATTTAGCACAGAAATTTGCTTCAAAAGAGATTCTTGAAAAGTTAAAAACGGCTCAAGATGCAGCAACAGTACGTCAAATATTCATAGGATAAATAAAAAATGCCCAGTATCACGGTCAGAAGGCTTTATAAAGACAACCAAGCTAAGCTTAGGCTGACATGGATTGCAGGGACAACTGGATCCGATAATATTCTGACAACAGACAAAGGGCGTTCTACTGCTTTGGTTGGACATCTGAACTTTATTCACCCAAATCAAGTTCAGGTATTAGGGACAACTGAAGTTGATTATTTAAATAAAATGGAAGCTGGGCAAATTAAAGCATCATTTGATGAGTTATTTGATCGAGTGATTTCACTGGTTATTGTTGCCAATAATTTATCTGTTCCTTCTCTTTTAAGAGATTATTGTCATACTCATAATGTACCACTGATGACTTCTGGGCTAGAAAGCCCTTATTTAATGGATGTTTTGCGTATTTATTTACAACGACGTTTGGCTGTGTCTACAGTCATGCATGGTGTGTTTTTAGATGTGTTTGAAGTTGGTGTTTTGATTGTTGGGCAGTCTGGTTTAGGTAAAAGTGAATTGGCTTTGGAATTGATTTCTAGGGGGCATGGTTTGGTTGCTGATGATGCAATTGAATTATATCGTATTGCACCAGAGCGCTTAGAAGCAAGATGTCCTGCAATATTAAGAGATTTTTTAGAAGTAAGAGGTTTGGGTATTTTAAATGTGCGTACGGTATTTGGTGAGTTGGCAGTACGCCCTAAAAAGTTATTGCAATTGATTATTCATTTGGTTTATGCGACAGATGAACACATGCAAAGTTTGGATCGATTAAATACGTATAAGGAAACAGAAGAAATACTGGACGTGCACATTCGTAAAGTCACTTTACCTGTTGCCGCTGGTCGGAACTTGGCTGTATTGGTAGAAGCTGCGGTACAAAATTATATTTTACAATTAAGAGGGATTGACAGTACAAAAGATTTTATTGAAAGGCAAACCGCTGTGCTTAAAGAGCAGGAGGCAGATGATGCGTTTGATTCTGATTAGTGGTTTATCTGGTTCAGGAAAATCAGTAGCGCTCAAGTTTTTAGAGGACTTGGGTTTTTTTTGTGTTGATAATTTACCATTAGCATTATTAGATGAGTTGATTGAAATGCACCAGCAAACAGGTGTACAAAAATTAGCCATTAGTGTTGATACCAGAGCAGGGCATAGATTTACTTGTTTTGCACAGCAGGTTCAGTCATTACGACAAAAAGGGATTCATCTGGATCTTTTGTTTTTGGAGTCTACCGAGGCGGTTTTAATTAAACGGTTTTCTGAAACCCGTAGGCGTCACCCTTTAGCCAGTGCTAATTTAACATTGGAAGAGGCTATTGTTTTGGAAAAAGAATTACTGATGCCTATTCAAGAACAAGCACATAGAATAGACACCAGTTTTCTTTCTACGCCACAGCTTCGGGCATTTATAAAGCAGTGGTTAGGTATGCCACCTCAGATTGTGCATTTGGTTTTTGAGTCTTTTGGTTATAAATATGGTTTGCCTATTGATGCAGATTTTGTGTTTGATGTACGTTGTTTGCCTAATCCACATTATGATTCTGAGTTAACTACATTGACAGGCTTAGACCAGCCAATATGTGATTTTTTTCAGGATAAAAAAATTGTGTGGCAAATGATTGATCAAATAGAAATATTTTTAAAATTATGGTTACCCTATTTTCAGGCTGAAAATCGCCACTATTTAACAGTTGCTATTGGTTGTACGGGTGGGCAGCATCGTTCAGTATTTGTGAGTCAACGTTTGCTTGAGCGCTTTGCTAATATTCATGCTCAAGTGAGACATCGTCAATTAAATCGTTAATTTAATCAGTTGGTTAGATTGTTTTTTCTGTTCATAATATTTTATGAGGCTGATTCTTAAATGTTACTATTTTCTAATGAAAATAAATGAATATTTGGGGGGCGGTATCAATGAATATTGGGGCTTATATTAACGGACGATTAAGCTTGTGTTGGCATCATCACAATAAAGAATGTGTCTGTAACGCACTTCAAGAACTGATTGTTTGTGATCAAGCAGATTTATGTGATTATTTTATATTGGGTCGATTATTGGTTGAACAAAAACGCTATCAATATGCGATTAAAGCTTTGTCTAGTTATATTACATTGTGTATAGAAAATATAGAGCAGGTAAGTCATTTTATATCTAATCATCACAAAGCCGCTATTGGTGCGGAGTATCATTTGAATATTGCTTATCTGTTAAGGGCTTATGTTTATGCTCTAGTTGGTCAACAAGAGAAGGCTTTAAAAGACTTAGAAACAATGATGGTATATAGTAAGCACAGTATTCTCGATAATATCCTCTGGTTAGATGGGCATTCTGATATTTCTCATCGAAGTGTATTGGCATTAATATAAGCTATTTTTAGAATAATGATTTTTTTCTCATTGAGCTGCTTTGTAGAAATATAAAGCAGTTTTTATATGATAAAAAATATTAATAACAGTTGCATATTGAATGTGTGTGTAGTACTTTTAATCCTATATTTTTATTTAGATTTTATCTATCTTTATTTTGTCGCAGAAATTTTTATTGTATTTTCTTTTTTATTAATCATCTGTTTTTGTTTTTTCTTTCTAAAAATAAATTTTCTTTGAGTTGTATTATTTAGAACAATAAATAAATATTTAATAGTGTGTGATTTGAAGGAGGTTCTTTATATAACATACAAAGGAGAAAGCGATGAAAGCATCAGTCGTGGAAAAAGTTGGCGGGCAATTTATAACAGAAGAAGTTATTTTAGATAGCCCCTTAGATTTAGAAGTTTTATTGGATGTTCAAGCTTCTGGGTTATGTCATTCTGATTTACATGTGGCTCATGATGGTTATGGTAATTCATTTCCGGCGGTATTAGGCCATGAGGTTGCTGGTGTTGTTAAAGAGGTGGGAAAACAGGTGACTGAATTTAAAGTAGGCGATCATGTTGTTGGTTGTTTAATTCAGTTTTGTGGGCATTGTGAGGCGTGTTTATCTGGTCATACCTATCGTTGTTTACATAAAGAAGAAACATTACGCTTGCCTAATACAAAGCCACGTATTACTCGGCCAGATGGTTCGGTTGTTTATCAGGGAATGGGGTTAGGTGGTTTTGCAGAACAAGCATTGGTACATCAAAATCAGTTAGTCAAGGTGCCAAAAGAAGTGCCTTTTAGCCGAGCATGTATATTGGGTTGTGGCACAATTACTGGTGCTGGTGCGATGATTAATACCGCTAAGATTCGCCCAGGTAATACTGTTGCTGTTATTGGCTTAGGTGGGGTAGGTTTAAATGCTATTTCAGGTGCTCGAATTGCAGGAGCCACCACAATTATTGCCATTGATTTACAGCCTAATAAATTGGCATTGGCCAAAAAATTTGGTGCCACCCATACAATTCACTCAGGTGAAGTAGATGCTGTTGCGGCAGTGCATGAAATTACGCAAGGTGGGGTAGATGCTGCGTTTGAGATTATTGGTTTAAAACCAACGGCACAGCAGGCATTGGCGATGGCAAAAGAAGGTGGTGGGGCATACCTTATTGGGTTACAAAAACCTGGGCGTTTACTCGAAATAGATGGTTCACCAGAATTGATTTTTTCACAAAAAAAATTACAAGGTGTTTGGATGGGGTCATCTAATTTTAAATATGATATTCCTATGTATGCCAAACTTTATCTTGAAGGAAGATTAAATCTAGATGATCTTATTTCTCAAGAAATACACATAGATCAAGTACAAGCTAGCTATGATGAGTTAGAAAAAGGCGCTATTGCTCGTTCTATCATCACTGCTTTTTAGTCAAATTCATTTAAAAACCCACAAACCAAACTTGAACTTGGTTTGTGGGTTTTTAAATGAACAGTAATGTTTGATTAGCTGTGATGGATATTGTTTCTTTTAAGCTAAGGGTCTGGTAGATATTAGATAAGCATTTAAATATATTGGCTTTGCTATTTTGAGTGCGTGTTAATACACCATATAAATGCTGATAGCTTACAGGAAGTAGGAGGTTTAACATATCGTGTAAACAAGAGTTGCTAATCATCGCATAAAGTTCAGTAAGAATGTTTTGACACTGTTCATAATACTGATCAACTGTACTATTTGTCTGTAATTGTTCCAGTAGTTTGATGTGTTGATTGAGTGAATGCTCCGTATCAGGAAGCATATGTTGTTTTATATCGATTATTGCTTGGTTTAAAAGAGTAAACCAAAGTTCTAAAAAATCTTTTTGTTTGTCTAAATTTAAGCCACGGACAACGGCTCCTCTGTTAGGATAAATCGTGACAAGGTGCCATGACTCGAGTATTAATAGAGCCTCTCTAACGGAGCCTCTACTGACTTGATACTCTTTTGCTAAACGTGATTCTGCTAAACGTGATTCTGTATTCAATTCACCTTTTATGATCTTTTGTGCCAAATAATTGGCAATTTGTTTAGAAATCAGTTCATTGCCTAACATAATTATTTTCCTTGTGTGCGAGTCGCTTTAGCATGACTAAAAATTAGGTATTTTGTCAAATAATATCCGTTTTCATCGAATTCTTTAGGTGCTCTGATATTCAAAAGCCTGCTTTTGTTGTATCCTTAGCACTTTTGTTCAGACATATATAAACATGAAACATATTCACATTGTTGGTATTTGCGGCACCTTTATGGGGGGGATTGCGGCCATTGCGAAAGAGGCAGGGTTTAAAGTAACAGGATGTGATGCAAATGTGTATCCGCCTATGAGTACGCAACTTGAGAATATGGGTATTCAGTTAATACAAGGTTTTGATGCCAAGCAAACTGAGCTTAAACCAGACTTGTTTGTTATTGGTAATGTGGTGACTCGTGGTAATCCTTTAATGGAGGAAATACTGAATCAGGGTTTAGCCTATACTTCTGGACCACAATGGTTATTTGAAAATGTATTAAAAAATTTATGGGTATTGGCTGTTGCTGGCACTCATGGTAAGACAACGACAGCCAGTATGTTGGCTTGGGTTTTAGAATATGCAGGATTAGCACCAGGTTTTTTAATTGGTGGAATTCCGCAAAACTTTAGTGTTTCTGCGCGTATGCCGCAAAGACCTGTTCAAGATAACAATAGTATTAGCCCTTTTTTTGTGATTGAAGCGGATGAGTATGACACTGCTTTTTTTGATAAGCGCTCAAAATTTGTGCATTATCATCCTCGCACAGCGATTTTGAATAATTTGGAGTTTGACCATGCCGATATTTTTCCTGATTTAGCGGCTATTCAAACTCAATTTCATCATTTAATTCGTACTATTCCTGAGCAAGGATTGATTATCAGCAATGGTAGTGAACAGAATTTAACAGATACTTTAGCAAAAGGTGTTTGGACGGCAGTAGAACAATTTGGTGTTAAAAATGGCTGGCAGGCAAAGTTATTAGATAACGATGCTTTTGAAGTATATTTAGATAGCTGTTTGGTTGGAACCGTACATTGGTCTTTGTTAGGAGAGCATAATCGAAATAATGCTTTAGCAGCTATTGCCGCTGCCAGACATATTGGTATTGAGCCAACATTAGCTTGTGAGGCTTTGAGTGTCTTTAAAAATGTAAAACGGCGTATGGAAATTAAAGGGCAGGTAAATGGGGCAACGATTTATGATGACTTTGCCCATCATCCCACGGCTATTGCAACCACTATTGCTGGTTTACGGGCAAAGGTAGGGCAACAAAAAATTATCGCCGTATTGGAACCACGCTCAAATACAATGAAACTAGGCTCCATGAAGGATGCTTTGGCTTCTTCGTTACAAGAGGCTGATCAGGTGATTTGTTATGCAGGTGCCGTTGATTGGAATGTGGTAGATGCTTTATTACCTTTACAAGAAAAAGCCACCGTTTTCCAAGATTTTGATGAAATGTTGATTTATATTAAAACAATAATGAATCAAAACGATCATGTTTTGATTATGAGTAATGGCGGCTTTCAGGGCATTCACGATAAATTATTAAAATAAGTTTTATTAAGGGGTAACATGGAGTATCACCAACCAAATATGGCTCAAGATTATAGGGGGACTATTCAATTTTGGGATAAAGAAAAAGGTTTTGGTTTCATCGATTCAGATTATTTTGATGAACGCCTATTCGTTCATGGTAGCGAAATATTTCCAAAGGGGTATGTGCCCTTTATTGGTGAACACGTATCTTTTATGGTAGGCAATTCTCCAGATAAGAAAATTTGGGCCAAAAAAGTGGTTTTGATCAGACAAATGGAGTTGGAAGAACCTATTACACCAAATCCTTCTAACATTGATATTTCTACTTCATCGGGGGAGTTAAAGCCTGAGTCAATTAAATTCGATTGGTCTTTAACCAGCATTGCTTATATTGTGGCAATGGTGATTTTTTTAGAAATTGTTCATGTGTTTTGTACCAGAGGGTCAATGCCTATAATCGTATTTTATGGTTATATGGGTATGAATATATGGTCATTATTTTTATATATTAAAGACAAGCGTGCAGCATTAAATGATTTATGGCGTGTTCCTGAAAAAACATTATTGTGGTCCAGTGTGTTAGGTGGCTGGCCTGCCGCACTTTGTATACAAAACATTATTAGACATAAAAATCAGAAAACAGAATTCAAGCAACTGTTTATTGGCACCATTATTCTTAATATTATTGCGTTTTCTATTCTTGCTTTTTTTAGCAAAGATTTAAATGCTTATTTTGCTTATATTCAAAATTTGTTTGGTGTGTGGTTTAAATCTTTTTCTTCTTAAAAATTAAAGACAAAAATTATGAATAACTATTTGACTCCAAATTTTGCATTTGCCAATATGATTCCTGTCCATGCTCAGGGTAGTCGGGTATGGGATCAAGCAGGTAAAGAGTATGTTGATTTTTCTGGCGGTATTGCTGTAAATGCTTTAGGCCATTGCCACCCAGTGTTGGTTGATACTTTGACTGATCAAGCAAAAAAACTTTGGCATGCCTCTAATATTTACACCACCGAACCTGCACAGCAATTAGCCAAACTGTTAGTGGATCATACGTTTGCGGATAAGGTGTTTTTTGCTAATTCTGGTGCGGAAGCTAATGAGGCTGCTTTTAAGTTAGCCAGAAAATATGCTTATGAACATTATGGAGCACAAAAAAATGAAATTATTGCTTGTGTTAATGGCTTTCATGGGCGAACATTATTTACAGTGAGTGTTGGTGGGCAAAGTAAATACCAAGAAGGATTTGCTCCGCTTCCTGAAGGCATAAGCCATATCCCTTATAATAATATAGAAGCATTAAAAAATACCATAAACGAGAGAACCTGTGCCGTCGTACTGGAGTTAGTCCAAGGTGAAAGTGGGGTTTTACCTGCCCAAGTTGAATTTGTGCAGGCTGCTCGTCAATTGTGTGACCAATATCAGTCTTTATTGGTTTTTGATGAAGTTCAAACAGGTATGGGTAGAACAGGTAAACTTTTTGCTTATGAGCATTATGGTGTTTCACCTGATATTTTATCCAGTGCCAAAGCTTTAGGTGCAGGTTTCCCTATTGGGGCAATGTTAACCACTGATAAAGTTGCTCCAAGTTTTGGTGTGGGTTCACATGGTTCTACATTTGGAGGGAATCCTTTGGCTTGCGCTGTGGGCTGTGCTGCATTTAATATCATCAATGATCAAAAAACCTATGAAAATATCAATAAACAGAGCCAAGCTTTAATCAATGAATTAAATGTTATTGGGCAATCAACTGGTTTATTTAAGGAAGTAAGAGGTAAAGGTTTGTTAGTTGGTTGTGTGTTAACGGATCAATATACGAATCAGGCAGGTGAAATCACCAAAATTGCTTTGGAACAAGGCTTAATGCTTTTACAGGCAGGTGGTAGTGTATTGCGTTTCGCACCTAGCTTATTATTGACGGATGAAGATAGACAAGAAGGTATTAAACGGTTTGAGCAAGCTTGTCAGAATTTTTTGAGTCATTATTAGTATTCAATTCTTATATCATTTTTAAATGATTTTGATATATACGATTTAAATATATCAATGTCTTTTTTATGTTTTCTTAAGTATTATATTATTTAAATAATTATATTTATTAAATAATGCATACGTAGGAGAATATAGATGCAAGAATTGAAAATCGTTGTATTGTCTTCCGCCTTTAATGGGTTAACTCAAAGAGCTTGGTTAGCGCTACAAGAGGCGGGGCATCAAGTGACTTTTCTTTTATTTACTGATGAAGAAGCTGTTGTTTTAGCCATAGAAAAAGCTCAGCCAGATTTAGTGATTTGTCCATTTTTAAAAGATAGAGTGCCTGAAGTTCTTTGGCAAAATACACAGCGTCCTATTGTTGTTATTCATCCTGGTATTATTGGAGATAGAGGGGCATCTGCCTTAGATTGGGCTATTGTTCAGCAAAAGGATACATGGGGTGTGACTGCATTACAGACAGTAGAGGAAATGGATGCTGGGCCAATATGGGCAAGTGATGAGTTTACAATGCCTTGTGATCCAATCCGAAAATCAGTTTTATATAACAGCAAAGTCAGTGATTCAGCAATAAAATGTATTTATGATGTCATTGATGCATTTGTTTTGAAAAAACAGCCTGTTCCCTTAAATTATAATAACCCTGATGTTCATGGCCGTTTACAACCGAACATGAAGCAAACGGATCGTCAATTTTCATGGACAATGGCAGCAAAAGATATTTTGAGAGTCATCCATGCTGCGGAAGGCTGCCCTGGTGTATTAACAGAAATAGAAGGTCAAAGTTTATATGTTTATGATGCTCATTTAAGTAGGCAAAATGGTGAACCAGGGAAAATTTTAGCCAAGCAAGATGATGCTATTTTGGTTGGTACGGGAGAGGGAAGCCTATGGATTGGCTCTTTAAAACGACCAAAAACAGCCGCCCAAGCAGAAACCTTTAAATACCCTGCGGTACAAGTGCTTGGGGAGACAATCAAGCATGTTCCCTGCATCTCAAGATCGTTTATTGATATACCTTCAGATGAATATGGGACAATTCATTATAAAGAATGTAATCAAATTGGGCAATTGTATTTTAATTTTTATAATGGCGCGATGAGTACGGCACAATGCCAAAGAATGTGTGAGGCTTTGAGGGCTGTAAAAGCGCGCCCTATCAATATATTGGTGATTCGTGGTGGTGTAAATGCTTTCTCAAATGGCATCCATTTAAATACAATTGAAGTGGCTGAAGATTCTGCTCAAGAAGCATGGCTTAATATTAATGCGATTAATGATGTGTGTTTAGAAATACTGTCTGCCAAGCAATGGGTAATCAGTGCCATAACTGGCAGTGCAGGTGCTGGAGGATTTATGTTGGCATTAACAGCTGATGAAGTGCTTGCCAGAGATGGGGTTGTTTTAAATCCCCATTATGCCACTATGGGTCTTTATGGGTCAGAATATTGGACTTATACCTTACCGAAAAAAGTAGGCGAGCAAACAGCATTAAAGTTAACAACAGAATGTTTGCCTGTCAGCACAAAAAATGCTGTGGCCATTGGGTTGGTAGATGATGTTGGGCCAAGAGACCCTCAGTTATTTTCTCAATGGTTACAGGAGAAAGCACAATTGGCTCAAGAGCAAAATAAGGTACAAATGAAAAAAATGGTTGATCTTGAGGCTGCACAACAATGCCGTAAAAAGGAATTAGCCCAAATGAAGCTTGATATGTTTGAGGATCGAAATAATTTTTCTCAACTTCGTCGTGATTTTGTGTTAAAAAAACGAGCAAAAGTAACTCCTGAAAGACTTGTAGCAACATGGGCAAGGTAGTGTCATAGATACAGCATCATTTATTAAATTGATACTGTATTGTAAACGTGAGTTTTTTCTGATTTTTTTTCAAATATGCATCCTGAAAATATTTTGGGATGCGACCTATTCAATATTTAAATTGAATCCTTTTGAGCCACTAGAATGGTTTATGTAATAAAAATAATGAGTATAATAGACAGTTAAATTAGCTTATTTCATTTAAAAATCAGGAGATTGTTTTGTTGATTAACCAGTTTCTTCCTAAATTTCAGTTTTCAGAAAAGCATAGTATGCGAATATCTGCATCTTCTGGTGTGATTATGGAGGCTATTAATAATCATGATGCGTCTACTGATCAAGTATCTAAGGTTTTAATGGTGATCCGTGAGTTACCAATGAAATTGGTGTCTTTATTTCGTAAAAAAGAGGAAAAAGAGCCTTTTGGTTTTCATAGTTTTCTTTTCCTTGGGCAAAAAAATAATGAAGAGATTGCTTATGGTCTTGTTGGGAAATTTTGGCAGTTCAATTTTGGATTGGTACCACTTTCAACACCTACAGAATTTCAAGATTTTGCTGGGGCAGGGGTTGCAAAACTTGTGATGAATTTTTCGATAAAAGAAATAGAGAAAAACCTTTGTGTTTTATCAACAGAAACAAGAGTGTTTTGTCCCGATAAAAGAACACTCATATTATTTTCTCCATATTGGTACCTCATTCGGCTTGCCAGTGGTTTTATTCGAAAGAGGATGCTTTTACAAATTAAACGTGAAGCTGAATGATCATTTATCGTCTTTTTTATTTTAGTTGGTTTTGAATGTATGATGGAATGTATAGAATTTTTATTATGTGAAACACCTGATGCTTGGATTGAGCAGGCTTTGGACAATCAGGATATTTTATTGATTGATCATGCAAACTGTGAAAAAAAAGCAGCAGATACGGCGTTAAACTTAATGTTTCGTTATGTTGATAAAGAAGATTTACAATATAAATTGTCTCGTTTAGCGCGGGAAGAGTTGGTTCATTTTGAAAAAGTGGCCAGAATCATGAAAAAGCGCTCAATTGATTATATTCATTTGTCTGCTGCTCATTATGCCCAAAGATTACGTAAGCATGTCCGTAGCCATGAACCAGATAGATTGGTGGATATTTTGATCATTGGTGCATTTATTGAAGCACGTTCTTGTGAGCGTTTTTATACATTAATTCCGCATTTAGATGAAGAGTTGGCTGCGTTTTATCAGTCATTGCTTAAGTCTGAGGCTCGACATTATCAAGATTATCTGACTATGGCCAGACAATATGCATCAAAACCAATAGATGATCGAGTCGCTTATTTTGCTCAGATAGAAAAAGAAGCCATACACACACCAGATGCAGAGTTCCGTTTTCATAGTGGTGTTGCTGTACATTAGACTTTTAGATTATTCATATTTTTTATCGCACAGAGATGATTCTTTAAATCAATAAGACCTTAATAATTGATTTGACGTTTCTGTCATCAATAGTTAAAGCGCCATCAAGATGGCGCTTTAAGACGTTTTATTATTTTTTCATTTGTTCTGCTTGAATGGCAGTTAATGCAATGGTATAGACAATATCGTCTACTAATGCTCCGCGTGATAAATCATTAACTGGTTTGCGTAAGCCTTGTAACATGGGGCCAACACTGACGACATTGGCAGAACGCTGAACTGCTTTGTAAGTTGTGTTACCCGTATTTAAGTCAGGGAAAATAATAACATTTGCTTCTCCGGCGACTTTGCTGCCTGGTGCCTTTTGTTTACCTACACTTGGTACCGTTGCTGCGTCATATTGTAATGGCCCATCAACCATGATATCAGGTCGTCTTTCTTTTACTAAAGCAGTTGCTTCTGCAATTTTTTCAACAGCCGCTCCTGCTCCAGATGTTCCTGTGGAGTAAGAAATCATGGCAACTTTAGGGGTAATACCAAAAGCTTGAGCAGAGTCAGCTGATTGAATCGCAATATCTGCCAAGTTGTTTGCAGTAGGCTCGGGGTTAATAGCACAATCACCATAAACCAAAACTTGTTCAGGCATTAACATAAAAAATATACTGGATACCAAATCTTCATCTGGGCGTGTTTTTATCAATTGTAAAGCAGGGCGTACTGTATTGGCTGTTGTATGCACAGCACCAGAAACCAACCCATCTACTTCATCTAATGCCAACATCATTGTGCCAAGGACAACAGTATCATTTAATTGCTCTGAGGCTTCTTCTTCTTTTAGGCCTTTATGTTTTCTCATTTGTACCATAGGTGCAATATATTTTGCTTTGACTTGAGCTGGATCCAATATCTCAATTGAATCAGGTAATTGAATATTATATTCTTGAGCAACTTGTTTGATGTGTTCAGGTTCGCCTAATAAAACACATTGCGCAATGTGTTTTTCTTGACAAATTGCGGCTGCCTTGATGGTACGAGGTTCATCTCCTTCAGGAAGCACAATACGTTTATTGGCTTTTTTTGCTAAATCCATTAATGTGTAACGGAACATCGGAGGCGTCATTCGAGTGTCTTCTGGAGCATCTAGTAAAGCGACTACATCATCTGAAAAATTGATTTTGTTTGCAACAGCTCCTACTTGTTGTGCAATATCTTGGTGAGATTCAGTATTGAGTGGAAGGATGCCCCAACAAGGTATGTGTTGTTTGGCTGGTAAGTGTTGATTAATTTGCTCTTGTAGTGTTTGTGCTGAAGTTGCATCGTATAAAATATAACCACAAACATTTGGGTATTCTTGTAAAGCCATGCCCAATTCTAATGCGATTAATTCAGCTGCTGCATGCTTTGCACTCACAATTAAAATGGTTTTTGCATGTAGCGTTTGGGCAATTTTAGCATTAATTGATGCGACTTTATTTGTGTCATTCCCAGCAACACCTTCAATGACTGTTACCTTGTTTGAGCTTTGATAATGTTCAAAAAAATTAGCGACTATTTCTTCTAGTACATCTTCTTCTTTTCCATGAGCCAATAATGGTTTAATACGTGAAAATAATAAAGGCGTTGACTCTTTCAGATGAAGCGTTTTTTGTGCAAATTGATTGGCATGCTCATGTTTGCCTGTCAAATTAGCAATAGGTTCAAAAAAATTAGTTGAATAACCTTTGTTTTGTAAGGCTTGAATCAAACCAAATGTAATGGTGTTTAGTTCAGGGGCAGATTCTAATGGAGCAAGAAAGAAACGAGACATAAAATTTCATCCTTTTGAGTGAGTTGTTGATATATTTAGAATTATTTTTATTTTTGTTGGGTTTGTTAAAATCATACTAACAAACGGAGTATGTACATTACATGAGCTGGTTTACCTTGGCAAATATTTTAAAGGGCTTTAGTATAAAAATAGAAAATAGATGAATAAAAAAAACTTAACTTTTTTTTGTTGGGTTGAACTGTATTATAATCATTTAAATATAAGTCAATTTAAACAACAATAAAGTGTATGAAGACTCATGAGTGTTCCAAATCAAATATTAGCAGGATTAAACGAACAGCAATTGGTTGCCGTAACATGGCCACATCAGTCAGCCTTGATTTTGGCGGGCGCAGGTAGTGGTAAAACCCGAGTATTAACAACTCGTATTGCATGGTTGATGCAAACTTCACAAACAAGTGCTCATGCCATTATGGCCGTTACTTTTACCAATAAAGCGGCACGTGAGATGCAGGTGAGGTTGTCCACGATGGTACCGTTTAATACCAAACAGATGTGGTTAGGTACTTTTCATGGTTTATGCCACCGCTTTTTACGGCTACATGCCAAAGAAGCCAATTTACCCAATACTTTTCAAATCATTGATAGTCAGGATCAACTGGCTATCATTAAACGTTTACTGAAACAGCATCAAATCTCTGATGCACAAATTGCCCCAAAATCATTACAAGGTTTTATTGGTGCGCAAAAAGAAGCAGGCTTAAGAGCAAACCAATTAGAAGGAAAAGACAGTTATCAAAAAAAACTGATTGAGCTTTTCGCAGCCTATGATGCCTATTGTCAGCAAGAAGGTTTGGTTGATTTTGCTGAACTTTTGTTGCGCAGTTTTGAAGCACTGAAACAAAATAAAGCATTACGAGCACACTATCAAAATAGATTTTCTAATATTTTAATTGATGAGTTCCAAGATACCAGTCAATTACAATATGCGTGGTTAAAGCTATTGTCTGGAGAGCAAACGGTATTGTTTGCGGTTGGTGATGATGACCAGAGTATTTATGCTTTTCGTGGTGCTCATGTTGGTAATATGCACAGCTTAATGCGAGAGTTTGATATTGAAGAGCCCATCAAGTTAGAGCAAAATTATCGCAGTATGGGGTATATTTTGACTGCTGCCAATGCAGTCATTGAACAAAATCCAGAACGATTAGGAAAAAATTTGTGGACAGATGCTGGTGATGGTGAAGCCTTACGTTTTTATCATGCCACAACAGATATGGATGAAGCACAATTTGTTTTAGATGAAGTTAAGAACTTACATCGTGAGGGAACTGCTTTAAGGCAAATGGCCATTTTATATCGTAGTAATGCCCAATCACGTATTTTGGAACAAGTTTTTTTCAAAGCAGGTGTGCCTTATAAAATATATGGTGGCTTACGCTTTTTTGAGCGCCAAGAAGTCAAACATGCATTAGCTTATCTGCGTTTATTGATTAATCCTGATGACAGTAGCTCTTTTTTACGCGTCATTAATGTTCCCGCAAGAGGTATTGGTGCCAGAACCATAGAGCAAATTCAAGATGTTGCTGTTGAGCATGGTGTTTCTTTATGGCAGGCGGCAAAACAGATTGTTTCTGGTAAAGTTTCCATAAAAATCAAAGGTTTTATTGAGCTAATTGAAGCTTTAAGTGAACAGGCACAAACATTGACTTTACCCAGCTTAATTGAAAAAGTGGTTGCTGATTCTGGTTTGTATCAGATGTACGAAGAAGATAAAAAAGACGGCGTTGATCGTTTGGAAAACTTAGAAGAATTAGTTAGTGCAGCAGCACAATTTCAGCATGAAGATGAGAGCATTACACCATTACTCGAGTTTCTAGCAGCTGCAGCACTTGAGTCAGGTGAGCATCAAGCAGCAGCTGGTGAGGATGCCTTGCAACTTATGACGATTCATTCAGCAAAAGGGTTAGAGTTTGATGTTGTTTTCCTAACAGGATTAGAGGAAGGCTTGTTTCCAAGTGAAATGAGTCTGGCTGAACGAAAAGGTATCGAAGAAGAAAGACGTTTGATGTATGTTGCCATTACACGAGCCAAACAACGTTTATATTTGAGTGCATCACAAGTGAGAATGTTGTATGGCAAACAACATTTTAGTTTGACTTCAAGATTTTTAGATGAAATTCCAGAAGGTGTCATTAAGTTCATTACGCCAAAAACAGTACATTCTTCCGTACCTTCAGACCTTTTATCGAAAAAACAGCCAAAAGAATTGCTGATATCGCATAATCAAACTTATGCAGGTTTTTGTATTGGTGAAAATGTGCGCCATGCTAAATTTGGCTTAGGAGTGGTTATTGATGCAAAAGGCAATGAACAAGAGGCACATTTACATATTAATTTTGGTAAAGAAGGCATGAAATGGCTGGATACTAAATATGCCAAACTCGATAAAACATAGGAGACATCATTGTTAAGTGCCATTTTAGTTGAAGATGAAATGTTAGCTAGAGAGCGTTTAAAAGTGCTTTTGGCTGATTGTGCTGTGAGTATTTTGGCTGAATTTGATCATGCGCAGGCTGCTTTAGAATGGTTGGCTGTGCATGCGGTTGACATTGTTTTTGTGGATGTCGGTTTGCCAGAAATGGATGGTTTAGAGTTTGTGGCAACTTTAAAACGAAATGCAAAAAATATACCCAGTATTATTTTTACGACGGCACATGAAGAGCATGCTTATAAAGCTTTTGAGTTGGCGGCAGTCGATTATCTACTTAAGCCAATTAGAATGGTACGATTACAAGAAGCATTGAATCGGACAACACTTTTACTCAAAAGTAGTGAAATTCAACAAGAAGAAAATGGCAATGAGTTTACCAGCTTTGTTATCAATACCCGCAATAAAGTGTTGACGATTCCTTGGCAGCAGGCCCGATATTTAAAAGCAGATCATAAATACGTGATTCTTTATACAGCAGATGCGAAAGAGTACGTGTTGGACAAAACTTTATTGTATTGGGAAGAAAAATTAGCAGAAAAAGTGATTCGTTTACATCGAGGTATTTTAGTGATGAAACATGCTCTAGAAGGGTTGATTCGTTTAAGTGATGAAGAAGAAACAGATCAAAGTCAGTGGTATGCGAAAGTACTCGACTTGCCAGAACATTTATTGGTAAGCCGTAGGCAACTGCCTATTGTCAGAAAGTACATCAGCCAAAAGTAGTTAAGTTTAAAATATAAAAAATAATGATGTTTTTATTTTGCGTAAAATAATCAAAAGACTTAGCATGGTAAACAGTATCTTTTTGTATAAAGTTCTGTTATAATTCAGCGGTTTTTCGATTGAATATAAAGAGAAATGGGCACGGGCCCATTTTTTTATTTGTATTATGGATGAATAAATGAGTGTTCAGGAACTTTTAGATAAAACTTTACCAGGCTTAGGTTATGAGCTTGTAGATTATGAACTTGCCCCTAATGGCAATATGCGCATTTTCATTGATAAAGAAGGTGGCGTGTCAATTGATGACTGTGTCAATGTGAGTAATCATTTAACGCGTCTTTTTTTGGCAGAAGAGGTTAATTACAACCGTTTAGAAGTGTCTAGCCCAGGGCTTGATCGTCCCTTGAAAAAAGAGGCAGACTTTGAACGGTTTGTTGGGCAATTAGTAAAGGTAAAGGTTCGTTTACCTATTGATGGTCAAAAGAAATTTTTGGGTAAGATCATTGCTTTTGAAAATCAAAAGTTAACCCTTTCTTTTGATCAAAAAGAAGTGATTATTGAGTTTTCGAATATTGATAAGGCCCGTTTAGAGCCCGAATTTTAATTAAGCCAGATGCTTAGAGGAGTGGCAGTTATGAGCCGTGAAATTCTATTATTAGTAGATGCATTAGCTAGCGAAAAGAATGTAAGCCAAGATGTTGTATTTAGTGCTTTAGAGTCGGCATTGGCCAGTGCGGCTAAGAAAAAATTTGATAAAGATGAAATGATTGATGTACGTGTTGAGATTGATCGAGATACTGGCGATTATCAAAATTTCCGCAGATGGTTGGTTGTGGAAGAGCAAGATTTATTAAATGATGATACACAAATGATTTTGGCAGATGCTAGATTAAAAGACCCAAACATTCAGGTGGGGGAGTATTTAGAAGAGCAAATCGAAAATGTTGAATTTGGACGTATTGGTGCACAAACAGCCAAACAGGTGATTTTACAACGTATTCGTGATGCGGAACGCGAAAAATTATTGAATGAATTTTTGCAAAGAAAAGAACAATTAATTTCTGGCACAGTAAAACGTTCTGAGCGTCATGGTGTGGTTATTGAGTGTGGCAAGTTAGAGGCTTTTTTACCTCGTGAAAACATGATTCCAAAAGAAAATCTACGTTCAGGAGATAGAGTAAGAGCATATCTTGCAAAAGTTGATTATCAGGGTTCTCGTCCACAAGTGATTTTAACACGCACCTCACGTGAGTTTTTGGCTAAATTATTTGAAATGGAAGTGCCTGAAATTGAAGAGGGCTTACTGGAGATTAAAGAGGTTGCTCGTGACCCTGGTTTAAGAGCCAAAATGGCTGTAAAAGCCAGTGATGCACGAATTGACCCACAGGGTACTTGTATTGGTGTACGTGGTTCAAGGGTTAATGCGGTATCAAATGAGTTAGCTGGTGAGCGTATTGATATTGTATTGTGGTCGCCAGAGACAGCACAGTTTGTCATCAATGCTTTATCTCCAGCAGAAGTGACCCGTATATTGATTGATGAAGACAGCCATTCCGTGGATGTGGTCGTTGCAGAAGATCAGCTGGCTTTGGCTATTGGGCGAAATGGTCAGAATGTTCGTCTGGCGGCAGAATTAACAGGATGGAATTTAAATATATTAACTGTTGCTGAAGCAGAAGAAAGACATCAGGCAGAAGACGCACGGGTTGCTGGCATGTTTGAGTCTCAGTTGAATATTGATGCAGATATGGCAAATTTGTTGGTGCAAGAGGGGTTTGTTTCATTAGAAGAAGTCGCTTATGTGCCAATTAATGAAATGCTGGAAATTGAAGGAATTGATGAAGAAATGGTCAATACACTTCGTAACCGTGCACGTGATGCCATTTTAACTTTAGCTATTGCTTCAGAGGAAAAAATAGAAAAAGTGGATGAGGACTTAAAATCGTTGGAAGGTGTGGATGGTCAAATGTTACGAGATTTGGCTGAAGCAGAAATCAACACAAAAGATGATTTGGCAGAACTTTCTGTGGATGAGTTAATTGAAATAACTGGCATCACAGAAGATGAAGCAAAAGAGATTATTATGAAAGCTCGCGCCCATTGGTTTGAGCAGTGAGAGTGAACATGGAAAGAAGGTGAGCCATATGAGTAAAACAAATGTCAAACAATTTGCCGATGAGCTTAATTTATCTGTTGAGCGCTTACTGGAGCAGCTAAAAGCGGCGAACGTTCATAAAACCACAGGAACAGATGAGTTAACACAAGACGATAAACAGCAGTTATTATCGTACTTAACACAGAGCCATGGCGGTTCAGGTGCAAATAGAGTTACATTAAGTCGTAAACAAACATCAGAGATTCAAACTGCAGCTGGTAGCACGGTGCAAGTACAAACGCGCCGTCGTAGGGTAGTGGTCAAGCCAGATTTGGTTGTAGAAAAACCAGCTGCTCAAATCCCTCCTAAGGTTGAAGAAGCTAAAGAGGCTAAACCTGAGATTGTGCAAACAACAGAGCCTGTTATAAAAGAAGTCGTTACAGAGGCTGAAACAAAAGTAGAGCCAGTTGTTGAAAAAGTGGTGCAAGAATCAAAAGAGCAGGTAGCAGCAGTTGAGCAAAAAGAAATTACGACAGAAGTAAAAGAGCAAACGACAAGTGTTTCAAGCGAATTGCCAAAAGAACAAGCAGTAGAGCAAAATTCGGATAAGATTGTTGAAGAGAAAGCTAAAGCGCCTAAAGCTGCTCAACAAAAAGAAGACAAAAAAGTTGCTGAGGCAATTGCACAGGCCAATAAGCCCATTATCAGTGATGAAGAAATGGCACAACGTGAGCTAGAAGCAAAACGGCAAGCTGAGTTAAGGTCTCGTCAAGAAGCATTGCTAAAAGAAAAGCAGGAACGTGAACAAAGACGTAAAGCAGCTCGTTTAAGCGCAGAACAAGAAACGAAATCTGCTCAATCAGGCGCTGAGCATAGAAGTGCTGCACCTACTACTGAACGTAAACCATTAAATGCGAAAACTGGAGAGACGGCTAGCCAAGACAAAGCAAAACCAGCTCCAGCACGCTCAGACAAAGAAAAAAATTGGGATGACCGCCCAAAAGGTAAAAAAGGCAAGCAAAAGGATGGACGCTCTGCAGATACTTTTGGCGATAATGTTAAATGGAAATCGAGTAATAAAAAAGGCAATAAACGTCAAGCTATTGAGCAAGAGCCTAATCAGCATGCGTTCCAAGTGCCAACAGAGCCAGTTGTTCATGATGTATTGGTGCCAGAAACCATCACAGTTGCCGAGTTGTCCCATAAAATGGCAGTTAAGGCCGTTGAAGTCATTAAAACATTAATGAAAATGGGTATGATGGTTACCATTAATCAAGTGTTGGATCAAGAAACAGCCATGATTGTGGTTGAAGAAATGGGGCATAGGCCACAAGCTGCTCAAGCTGATGACCCAGAAGCATTCTTGATTGATAGTGATTCTGCTGAAGAAGTAGAACTTGTTTCTCGTCCGCCTGTTGTGACAGTAATGGGTCACGTTGACCATGGTAAAACATCACTTTTAGATTATATTCGTCGGGCAAAAGTTGCTGTAGGTGAAGCAGGTGGTATTACCCAACATATTGGTGCTTACCATGTGAAAACGTCTAAAGGGGTCGTGACTTTCTTAGATACACCAGGTCATGAAGCTTTTACTGCAATGCGTGCGCGTGGTGCCAAAGCAACTGATATCGTTATTTTGGTTGTCGCTGCCGATGATGGTGTGATGCCACAAACGATTGAGGCAGTCCATCATGCAAAAGCCGCTGGTGTGCCATTGGTTGTTGCCGTGAATAAAATTGATAAAGATGGTGCCAATCCAGAAAAAATTCGCCAAGAATTGGTTTCTCATGAAGTGATTCCAGATTCATGGGGTGGAGATGTACAGTTTATTGATGTTTCTGCAAAGCAAGGCATTAATATCGATGCACTACTTGACGCCGTTTTATTGGAAGCAGAAGTATTAGAGTTAAAAGCAGCAGTAAACACTCCTGCAAAAGGTATTATTGTGGAAGCTCGCTTGGATAAAGGACGCGGTGCTGTTGCAACATTACTGGTTCAGTCAGGTACCTTACATAAGGGGGACATGCTATTGGCAGGTTCTGCTTTTGGTAAAATTAGAGCCATGATGGATGAAAATGGGCGCCCAATTACTGAAGCTGGACCATCTATTCCAGTAGAGATTTTAGGTCTTTCTGATGTACCTATGGCAGGTGAAGATGCTATGGTGCTGGAAGATGAGAAAAAAGTACGTGAGATTGCTTTATTCCGCCAAGGTAAATATCGCGATGTGCGTTTGGCAAAACAACAAGCTGCAAAACTGGAAAATATGCTTGCACAAATGGCTGAAGGTAACATCAATAGCTTATCTGTTATTATTAAGGCTGATGTGCAAGGTTCTTACGAAGCCTTGGCAGGTAGTTTACAAAAACTATCCAATGATGAAGTAAAAGTAAATGTACTACACTCAGGTGTTGGTGGTATTAGTGAGTCTGATGTGAACCTTGCCATTGCTTCTCAGGCCGTGATCATTGGTTTTAATACCCGTGCAGATGCAGCCGCCAGAAAATTAGCTGAGTCAGAAGGTATTGATCTTCGTTACTATAATATTATTTATGATGCCATTGATGATATTAAAGCAGCTATGTCTGGTATGTTGGCTCCTGAACAAAAAGAGCAAATATTGGGTATGGCAGAGATCAGACAAGTAATCAGTGTTTCTAAGGTAGGTAATATCGCTGGTTGTATGGTGACCGAAGGCTTGATTAAACGTAACTGTATGGTACGTTTAATTCGTAATCATGTAGTGATTCATACAGGCGAGTTAGATTCCTTGAAACGCTTTAAAGATGACGTTAAAGAAGTGAAACAAGGATATGAGTGCGGTATGATGTTTAAAAACTTCAATGAAATCGAAATCGGTGATCAAGTTGAAGCATTTGAATTAGTACAAGTTGCACGGAGTTTGTAAGTGAGATGACAGATAAAGCACAAAGTGTCTTTGGCACTTTGTGCTTTTTGGTTTGAAAGAAGAGATCAATTATGGCAAAACACAATAGAGGTTATGCTCGTTCGGATAGAGTGCAAGAACAAATTATGAGAGAGCTTGCTCAATTGGTACGAACAGGGTTAAAAGATCCAAGAGCAGGATTTATTACCATTAATGAAGTTGAAGTAACGCGTGATTATTCACATGCTAAAGTATTTTATACTGTATTGGATGAAAAAACACGGCAAGTGACACAAGAAGCCTTAGAACATGCGGCAGGTTTTTTGCGTAGTGAATTGGCAAAACGAATTACTGTATTTAATACGCCCCGTTTACATTTTATTTATGATGAATCTTTAGAGCGAGGAATGAACTTATCTCGTTTAATTGATGATGTCAGTAAAGAGTTTCATGACGAACCAGAAAAAGAAGAGCCATCAGAATAAGGGATTATTTTGAAAAAAAATACCAAAGACCCTATTAACGGTGTGTTACTTTTAGATAAGGCTTTAGGGGTATCCAGTAATACAGCTTTACAACAGGTAAGGCGTGTGTTTAATGCCAAAAAAGCAGGGCATACAGGTGTATTAGACCCATTAGCAACAGGTTTGCTGCCTGTGTGTTTTGGAGAAGCAACTAAATTTGCACAATATCTGTTAGATGCGGATAAAGCTTATATTGCCACATTAAAAGTAGGTGAGGCGACAACCACTGCGGATGCAGAAGGTGAGGTTATTGAAACGGCAGCCGTGACGTTTTCAGCTACTGATTTTGCTGATGCTTGTGCGCAATTTACTGGCACTATTTTGCAAAAACCACCTATGTATTCAGCCTTAAAGTTTCAGGGTAAATCTTTATATGAATATGCGCGCCAAGGTATAGAAATAGAGCGAAAACAAAGAGAAGTCACCATTTATGGTATTGAGATTTTATCTTTTGAGTTACCCATAATTAAAATCGCTGTTTCTTGTTCTAAAGGCACTTATATTCGAACTTTGGCTGAAGATTTGGCTAAAAAAGTAGGTTCAGTTGCCCATTTAATTGCCTTAAGACGGACCAAAACCGCAGGTTTTAACATAGAGAGTACTTATTTGTTTGAGCAGTTGGCAAAATACACCCAAGCACAATTATTCCAGACTTTATTACCGTGTGATGTATTAGTGGCACATTTACCAGAGTATCTGTTTTCTTTTGAGCAAGTAGCTCAATTAAAATATGGTCAAAACGTGCAAGTTATCGAAAATTATGGCAAAATGCAGGTGTTTCGCATTTATGATGCGAATCATCAATTTATTGGCTTAGCTGAACATAATGGAGTGGATTCTTTTAGAGCAGTTAGGTTGATGAATACTTCAGTGTAAATACTGAAGTTTGGAGCAAATTGGGTTTTGGCTCAGTTTCGCTTGTCGGGAGAAATCCCTTGATTTTTATTGGAGTTTAAATTATGGCACTAAGTGCAGAACAAAAAGCAGCAATTGTTAAAGATTTTCAACGTAAAGAAGGTGATACAGGTTCAAGTGAAGTGCAAGTGGCTTTGTTGACTAATCGTATCAATGGTTTGACTGCTCACTTTAAGGCAAATGTAAAAGATCATCACAGTCGTCGTGGTTTATTGCATATGGTAAGCCAACGTCGTCGTTTACTTGATTATTTAAAACGTACTGACGCTGAAACTTACCGCAATCTTATTGCACGTTTGGGTTTACGTAAATAATTTCAGTAATGATTAAGAGGTCGCCATAGGCGACTTCTTATTGTTTTGATGTAATTACTTAAGTATTTATATTTTATAGATTGTCCATATTCTGTGCTGATACTCTAGTAATACTTATTTGTTTTAAGTGTGTATTGCTAGGGTTTTAGCAGAAAATGTGACTTGTGAAAACAAAGGAAAAATTGTGTTTCAAAAGAAAATTAAAAGCTTTCAATATGGCCAACATACGGTTACTTTAGAAACAGGCGAAATTGCCCGTCAAGCAAATGCAGCTGTAAAAGTATCCATGGGGGAGACTGTTGTATTAGTCACTGTGGTTGCAGCAAAAACGGTTAAAGCAGGTCAGGACTTTTTCCCACTAACAGTTGATTATTTTGAGCGCACTTACGCAGCAGGTAAAATTCCTGGTGGTTTTTTCAAGCGTGAAGGTCGTCAAAGTGAAAAAGAAATTTTAACCAGTCGTTTAATTGACCGTTCGATTCGTCCATTATTTCCAGAAGGGTTTTATCACGACATCCAAATTATTGCGACTGTGTTGTCAGTAGACCCTGAAATTGATTCTGATATTCCATCTATGATTGGTGCATCTGCTGCATTAGTGTTATCAGGTGTGCCTTTTGCTGGCCCTATCGGTGCAGCGCGTGTCGCGTACAGCAATAACGAGTATATTTTAAACCCAACCAAAACCCAGTTAGAAGAGACACAGCTAGACTTAGTGGTTGCTTGTACTAAAAAAGCGGTATTAATGGTTGAGTCAGAAGCGCAAGAATTATCTGAAGAAGTGATGCTTGGTGCCGTTATTTATGGTCAAGAGCAAATGCAATTGGCTATTAATGCAATCAATGAGTTTGCTGATGATGTGAATCCTGTTGTTTGGGCGTGGCAAGCACAAGAAGTAAACCAAGAATTGGTTGCACGCGTAAGCGAAATTGCTGCTGAGGGTGTAAAAGAGGCATTTACTATTCGTCAAAAGCAAGCACGTAGCCAAAAATTAGATGAAATTTGGGCAAAAGTGTCAGAAACATTGATTACTGAAGAGACAGACACCTTAACAGTTAATCAAATTAAAAATATGTTCAAAAAATTAGAATCTGATGTGGTTCGTGGACAGATTCTGGCAGGTGAACCTCGTATTGATGGTCGTGATACACGTACAGTACGGCCGATTAATATTCAAACAAATGTATTGCCCCGTACCCATGGTTCAGCATTGTTTACTCGTGGTGAAACACAGGCTTTAGCTGTGGCCACTTTGGGAACGCAACGCGATGAACAGGTAATTGATGCGTTAAGTGGCGAATACACTGATCGCTTTATGTTGCATTATAATTTCCCTCCATTTTCAACTGGTGAAGTAGGTCGTATGGCTGGCCCTAAGCGTCGTGAAATTGGTCATGGCCGTTTGGCTAAACGTGCATTAATTGCTGTTTTGCCACCTGCTAGTGAATTCAGTTATACCATGCGTGTGGTGAGTGAAATTACTGAGTCTAATGGCTCTTCATCTATGGCTTCTGTATGTGGTGGCTGTTTGTCTTTACTGTCCGCTGGCGTTCCTTTAAAAGCCCATGTGGCAGGTATTGCGATGGGTTTGATTTTAGAAGGCAATCGCTTTGCTGTGTTGACCGATATTTTAGGTGATGAAGATCACTTAGGTGATATGGACTTTAAAGTAGCAGGTTCCGCTTCTGGTGTGACTGCTTTACAAATGGATATTAAAATCCAAGGCATTACCAAAGAAATCATGCAAATTGCGTTAGAGCAAGCTAAAGAAGCCCGTTTGCATATTCTTGGTTTAATGAAAGATGCTGTTGAAGGCCCAACTGAGTTGTCTGTTCACGCTCCTCGTTTATTCAGCATGAAGATTAATCCTGAAAAAATTCGCGATATTATCGGTAAAGGTGGCGAAACCATCCGTGCCTTAACTAAAGAGACAGGTACTGAAATCAATATCGATGAAAGTGGTATGGTGGTTATTGCGGCAACAACTCAAGAAGGAGCAGATGAAGCGCGCCGTCGTATTGAAGAAATTACTGCTGAAGTTGAGGTAGGTAAAGTATATGATGGTACAGTGATCAAAATTTTAGACAATAATGTTGGTGCTATTGTTTCTGTCCTACCAGGTAAAGATGGTTTGGTTCACATTAGTCAAATTGCACATGAGCGTATTAAAAATGTAGCCGATTACTTAAAAGAAGGACAATCTGTAAAAGTTAAAGCCATTGAAATTGATGACCGTGGTCGTATTCGTTTATCAATTAAAGCGTTGTTAGAAGAAGCAAAGCCAGCTGAGGCTGCTGTTGAAGAGGGCACACCACAAGCACCTTCTTCTGATTCTGGGCAATAAATCTGTTGTATCAAAAAAAACAACCCATTAAGGGTTGTTTTTTTTATGTCTATATGGTATTTTTAAGTATGTATTTAAATATTATTTATTTTTTGTGTGAAATAATGATGGGTTTATGGCAAAAAAATGCATGTATTAATTTAAAATGATTGGCTTGTGTTGAATCATATAAAGATATTTACTTATGTGCTGCTGTTTTTATTTGTTTGTTTTTTCAGGTAAAAATAATCATGCTTAAACGTGAATAGTAGATTATCGATTTACTTTAGCATGCTAGTGTTCATTATCTTTTTACTATTTTTGCTGAATAATCATTAAATATGTAATATTTTTTACAGTAAATCAGAGTTATTTAAACTCGGAGGTTATTCTAAAAATACAACAAATTTAGATAATAGCTAGTTTTTTTAATATTATTTTTTAATTGATTAATAAAAGTTAATGTTGTTTCGGTAAAATGGTTAATTATTATTTAAAAATTTATGGTTCGGTATATGTATATTTGTAAAAAAATCCATCATAATAAAATTAAATCTATTGTACTTGCTCTCGCGGTATTTCATTCAAACCACCTAATGGCTGAAGAAATTGAGTTTGAAAAAGCGGATATTGGTACCTTAAAAAGTGACAATAGTGGGCTTTCTGAGATTTTTGGAAGTACAATTTCAGCAGATGGACGGGTTATCGTTGGAATGGCTCAAACAGATAGTGGGAATTTTCATGCCTTTAGATATAACGAGGGTGATTCCAAGATGACGGACCTTGGTACGTTAAGAAATAATAACCTTGGTAGTTCCCGTTCTCTAGCTGTTTCTGCGAATGGTCGTGTTGTTGTCGGACTCGCTGAAACAGACAGTGGGATACCTCATGCATTTAGGCATAATAAAGGTGATGCTAAGATGACAGATCTTGGTACTTTAGCCAGTGACAATAGCGGGTATTCTGTTGCGACTAAAGCATCAGCCGATGGTCGTGTTGTTGTTGGCGAGGCTCAAACAGGTATTGGGTCTGATTCTCATGCCTATAGACATAATGAAAATGATGCTAGGATGACGGATCTTGGTACCTTGAGAAGTGATGATCGAGGCAATTCTATTGCTTTAGCACTATCAGCTGATGGTCGTGTGGTTGTTGGTGATTCTGAAGTAGATGGTGGGGGTAAGCATGCTTTTAGACATAATGAAGGTGATCTAAAGATGACGGATCTTGGCACCTTAAAAAGTGATAATAGCGGCAATTCTCTTGCTCTAGCAATATCAGCAGATGGTCGTGTTATTGTTGGGGATGCTGATGTGGATGGTGGAGGTAAGCATGCCTTTAGACATAATGAAGGTGATCTGAAGATGACGGATCTTGGTACTTTAGCCAGTGATAATAGTGGGACTTCTGCTGCCGCTGCATTATCAGCCGATGGCCGTGTTGTTATAGGGAAGGCTCAAACAGGGGTTGGGTATGATTCCCATGCCTTTAGACATAATGAAGGTGATGCTAAGATGACAGATCTTGGTACCTTAAAAAGCGATAATAGTGGGGCTTCTGGTGCGGTCTCCGTATCAGCTGATGGTCGAATTGTTGTCGGAGAGGCCGAAACAGATAGTGGCTCTACTCATGCATTTATTCATCGAGAAGGTGATGAAAAAATGACTGACCTTGGCACTTTGAAAAGTGACAATAGTGGATATTCTACTGCTTATGCTGTTTCAGCGGATGGTTCTGTTGTCTCTGGTTACGGCCAAATAGATAGTGGAGCTCTTCATGTAATGGTATGGAAAATAAAACAAAAAGCAACTGACCCTACCGATCCAGAAAATCCTAATCTTCCACCAGAAACGATAAAAGTTGATGCGACTAACTCAAATAAAACAATGACTCAATCAGCAAAAGATGCGTATAAGGTTTTAGATTTGTATCGTTCTCGTTTAATGGGGTTAAGCAAGACAGAATGTTCTTTAGATCGTTTTTCTTATTGTGTGGGTGGCTTTACTCAGTATGATGCACTTAAAAGTAATTATAGTTGGACAACTGGTTTGTTCGGTGCCATAAAATTATCTTCACAGTGGCGTATGGGTATCAGTGTTGATTATTTGTTGGACTCATCCTTACCAACGGGTTATCGAACCCAAAGTTCCTCTAACCCAGGTGTTGGAACATTCATAGGTTTTCAACAAAGTGAAGACAAAACAGGGTTTAATATGACTGTATCGGCAGCTTATCAAGAACAGAAAGTTGATATTCACCGACAAAGATTAAGTCATACTGAGGCAGGCGTGGGACATGCCAAGATTAAAGGAAAATTATTGAATTTAGATCTTTCTTATGGTTATAAACTCAATAATAAAGTAAGTTTATTCCCTCATGCAGGGATCAGTTACACAAAAATTACCAGAGGCGCATATCAGGAGAATAATGATATAGAATTCCCAGCATATTATGGGGAGCTAGGCGAAAAGAGCACGGCGGCGGTTTTAGGTTTAGCAACGGATTATTATTTGTCTGATAAAGTGAGTGTGAACACAGATATCGGCGTGAGAATCGGTCTGGATCAAAGTAGACATTCATTTGCAGGCCATATAGATTATATAGGCGCACACGCTTATGATTTAGGCTCAAAAAAGAAAAATCAGCCTTATGTTGATATTGGTGTCAAAGGAATCGTAACAAAGCATTCTGCAATCAATTTAAATTTAGGTTGGACGAAACAATCATATGCTCAAAATGTGATGAGAGTAGGTGTAGGGTATTCTTACCGATTTTAATCAATTTTTAGTAAAGCTTTATGCTTGTAAAGGTGAACACAATTCATTCTTGATTTTACGAGTCAAAATAGCTGGGTTTTGGCTCGTTTTGAGGGTTAAATAAATGATTAGGGTCTAATAATTGTTTTATTTGATTCAATAATTGTTGTTCTTCTTGGCTTTTTTTGAGCCACTGGCTTTTTAGTTGCCCAATACCATGTTCTGCCGCGATTGTGCCGTTATACTCATAAACTTGTTCATAAATGATTTGGTTAATCTCTTTTTCGTATTCATAGACACGATGATCCAAAATACCTTCAATAAAGACATTGTAATGTAAGCTGCCATCACCTAAATGGCCAAAAATAACAGGTTTAGCTTGTGGAAATAAGACAGATAGTTGTTGAGCACTGTTTTGTATAAATTGGGCGACTAGGCTAATTGGTAAAGCAATATCATGTTTGATGCTGGTACCTAAATGGCGCTGTCCTTCTGAAATGAGTTCTCGTAATTGCCAAAGTTGTTTTCGTTCGGTTTCATTTTTAGCCAGAATCACCTGATTGAAATCCGTTTTACTGAATAACTGTAATAATTCTTCTTCCAGTAAAGGGTTATGCATAGAATCAGTTAATTCGAGCAAAATATGCCAGTTTGCCTGTTCGGGTTGTTTATTTGAGGGCTGAAGTTTTGTGGATAGTTGTAGCGCTTCATGACTGATTAATTCAAAGCTGCTTAAACGTTCGGCAAAATAAGATTGTAATAAAGCCAATAATTCAGTGGCTTGTTCTATCGATTCTAGCCCAACCCATGCCGTTACAGTTGTTTGAGGACGAGCAAAAAGCTTAAGTGTTGCCGCTGTGATGATACCTAGGCGTCCTTCTGAACCAATAAATAGCTGATCCAAATTGAACCCTGTTGTGTTTTTATGTAAAGGGCTTAAATGGCTGATGAGTTGTCCATTCGGTAGAATAACCTCTAAGCCTAAAATGAGGTCTTTCATTGTGCCATAGCGAATAACAGTTAACCCTCCTGCATTACAGGCAATGTTTCCCCCAATTTGGCAAGTGCCCTCACTGGCTAAACTGAGCGGAAAGAGACGATTGACCTGTTGTGCTGCTTGCTGTACCTCTTGTAAGGTTAGACCCGCTTCAACGGTGATACTGCTGTCTTTTGTACTGACTTGGCGAATTTTATTGATCAACCGCATAGATAAGATGATATTTAAGCCAGATTTGGTTGGGGTTGCTGCGCCGCATAAGCCAGTGTTTCCTCCTTGTACAATTAAGGCAATTTGGTGTCGCTGGCAAAATTGTACTGTTTTTTGAATGGACAAAATGCTCTTAGGTTGAACAACAGCAATTGCTTGCCCAAAAAAACGTTTACGTTGGTCGATGCAAAAAGGCTCAATTAAATCAGGCATACTTAAGACTTCTTGTTCTGATAATAATTGTATGAGTTCTTTTATGTAATCGATCATGTTATGGTGTTCTTTTGCTCAGAAATAAACCCAATAATAAACTGATTGGGAGGGTAAATAAAGTTGGGTTCACAAAGGGGAAAAGTGGTGTGCTAAACCCTAAAATATTCACCCAGACAGTTTGGCTCAAAACAATCAATATAAAACTACATATTGCACCACTTAATAAGGCATAAAATGCGGCTTTTTCAGTGAAATGACGATAAAAAAAACTGAGAAAAAGCACAGGAAAATGTGCACCTGCTGCCCATGCAAAGGCTAAGCTGAATAAAAACGCAATATTAAAGGATTCAAATTGATAGGCTAAAAAGGTGCTGATGATTAATAAGATAATGATGCTGATTTTGGTATAGCGTACTTCGGTTTGATCATTTATTTTGATAAAACGGGGCAAAATATCTTTGCTTAAACTGGCGGAAGTTGCCAGAACCAGCCCTGACATAACAGCTAAAATGGTTATTAACACCATCCATGAAATAATCCATTTAAATAAACTGCCGCCAAGGTATTCACTTAAATGCAGCAATACCATATTACTGCCTCCTGCTAAAGGCGTATTATGGAATATAACGTAGCTGCCATAGCCAATGATCAAGTTAAAACCAAAAAATAGCGTAATGAGTAAAGTAGCGTAAGCTGCTGATAGGGAAGCAGCATGAGGGTTTTTTGCTGTAAAAAAGCGCATTAATACATGGGGTAAACCCAATAAACCAAGAATTAACCCTAAAATAAGCGAGGCTTGTTCTATAGGGTTTTTTAGTGAAGAGCTGGGTAAAAATACTTGGTTTTGACTGATTTGGCCAGCTTGTTGCCAAAGGGTGCCTAAACTAAAATTAAAGTGACGCCAAATTAAAATAACCAAAATAAAAGCACAAATAAATAAACAGATGGCTTTAATGATTTGGATCCATGTCGTGGCTTTCATCCCGCCAATAGCAACCAGACAGAGGGTGAAAAGGCATACGATACTTAGAGAAATTGAATAGGGTAAATGAAACAGTAATTGTAATAACTTGCCCGCACCAACCAGTTGAACCAGTAAATAAAAAGTACTGATACAAATACTGGTTAAGGCACTCAGTGTTTTTAGGCGAGTGCTGTTAAAGCGCTGTGTTAAAACTCCACTTAAGGTAAAAGCATTGCTTTGTCTGAGTTTATCTGCAAAAAGTATCAGCAATAATGGCCAACCAATTAAAGTGGCAACCGCATAGTAAAAGGAATCAAAGCCACTGGTAAAATAAAGGCCAATAGCACCTAAAAAGGCTGCTGCTGATAAATAATCACCCACCAAAGCCCATGCATTTTGCCAGCTTGAAATTTGTCTATTGGCCAAGAAAAAGTGTTGTGTGTGATTATTTTGTTTCATCGGTTTGTTTTTTAGTGGATAAATGGTATTTACTGTACAGTAAGGTGATTAAGCAAGCCCAACACATAATCATTAATCCAAACAGAATGCTTAAGGGAATATGTTGTAATGAATGTTTGGCTAAAAATTGGGGTGTGATAAATAGCACAATATAGTAGATGACAACTGGGATCAGTAGAGCCAGACACCAGAGAAACTTATGGGTTTTGAGCATAGTAACAAACTTGAAAAAAGATACGTTTAGGTAAAGCAGTAGGATAAGGGGTTTTTTGTTATAGGTAAAGTTGATTAAACAGAGCATGAGCCCTAAAAAGGCTATTTTTAGGGCTCATGAAGACGAATGATTTATTATTCTGTCCCATTTTTTGGGAGCGCTTTTCTTAATTTAGCTACTTCATTTGACTGCACAATGCTGCCTTGATTACCCCAACTGGTTCGAATAAATGTGGCTACATCAGCCAATTCTTGATCACTTAAGCGCCAATTTAAAGTGGGCATAGTGTAAGCAGTAGGTGCTGCTTTGGTGCCTGAAAGCGTATGCCCTTTTAAGACGATATTGATCACAGAAGTTGGGTTATCTGATTGGACAACAGGGTTACCAGCCAAAGCAGGGAATACTTTTGGATAACCTTTTCCTGTTGTTCGATGACATGCCGCACAATTGTCCACATAGGTTTGTGCACCTACTTTACTGGTGTCTCCATTATAAAGTGCCGTTGCAACCGAGTCGTCATATACAAATGGCGGATTGTTCGCTCTTAAGGCTGGTAGGGTTTTAAGGTAACGAGCTATAGCTGTTAGGTCTTCGTCTGTTAAGTATTGCAAGCTGTGTTCTATTGCATCAGTCATGCCCCCAAACGCTGCAGTGCGGTCTGTACGGCCTGTTTTTAAAAATTCAACCAATTCTTCTTCTGTAAAGCTACCTAAGCCATCTTTATGATCCCCTCTTAGATTGATGGCCATCCAACCATCTATTGGGGCATTGCTGCCTGACAGAAATAGATTGCTTTCTTGATTGCTATAGGCTTTTTCATTAAGTGTAAAAGATCTTGGTGTATGACATGTTCCACAGTGCCCTAAACCTTCTACTAAGTAAGCACCACGCGCAACAATTGGGTCTTGGTGAGAGGCAGCCGTAAAGCTTTTAACATCAGGTGCAAACATTAAACGCCATGCTGTCAACGGCCAACGCATAGATAAGGGCCATGTAATGCCATTTTTTTTGTTTGCTTGAGTCACAGGTTCAACCGAATGCATAAAATAAGCATAAAGATTGGTTAAGTCCTCGTCACTTAGACGTGCGTAAGAAGGAAAGGGCATAGCAGGATAAAGGCTCATGCCATCATGACGAATTCCATAACGAATGGCATTATCAAAATCTTGTAATGAGAAGCTGCCAATACCCGTTTCTTTATCGGGGGTAATATTGCTTGAATAAATCATGCCTATGGGAGAGGCAATGCCTAGACCCCCTGCAAATTTTTTGCCATCTGTTGCTGTATGACAAGCAATACAATCTCCTGCTTGTGCCAAATATTCACCCCGTTTAATTTGATCTTCTGTAAATGGTGGAGGTGTATTATTTAAAGTGGAACTTGGGCCTGTGTAAAATGAGAAAAACCCCATAAAACCTAAGCCAATAATGATGGCAGTAACAAGGATAATTTTGATTTTTTTCATTGATCTCTCCTATGCCTGAACCAAAGGGCCTGGGTTTTTTAAGTATTGTTCACGAATGGCATGTGCTGCATGATAAGCCAAAGCACCTACTAAACCCGTAGGATTGTAACCAAAGTTTTGAGGAAAGCTAGATGCTCCTAAAACAAATAGGTTGGATACATCCCAACTTTGTAAGAATTTATTCACAACACTGTTTTTAGGATTGGTACCCATAATGGCACCCCCTGTTAAGTGTGTTGATTGATAAAAACGAACATCATAGTGGGCATTCATTGGCATTGCATTATTTTTGAATGATTCAGCACCCATCGCTTTGCCAATTTCTTCCGCTTTTTTGGTGGTGAATTGAGTCATTTTTAACTCATTTTCATGCCAATCAAACGTCATCCTTAATAAAGGTAGACCAAAAGAATCTTTATATGTTGGGTCTAAATCAAGATAACAGTCTTCATAAGCCATAACGGAGCCATGTGTGGCGACGGTTGTAACGCGTTGATAAGCATCTTGTATGCTTGTTTTCCATTCTTTTCCCCACGCTGGTGTATTAGGTAGCGTTGGTGCCTGTTTGATGGGGCGAGCACCTGTGCGATTGTGCCAAATCTCCGCACCACCAATAAAACCTAATGACGAATGATCAAAATTGTCTCCGTTAAAATCATCAATCGCTTGTCCTCCTGCACCTGCACCTGCAAAGGCATTCAACTGTGTTCCTTTGGGTAACACCACACTGACATTGCCATTCATCTGATAACAGAAGTTTTTACCAACAACGCCTTCTCCTGTTTTTGGGTCATAAGGCTGTCCGATTTTTGACAAAAGCAGTAATCTGACATTGTGCATTTGAAAGGCTGATAAGATGACTAAGTCTGCTGTCTGTTCTATTTCTTGTCCTTGTGCATCAATATAGGTGACACCTGTTGCTTTTTTTCCTGTTGAGTCTAAGTTAATTTTAATTACATGCGAACCAGTTCTGAGTTCAAAATTAGCGCTTTGTCGTAGAGCAGGTAAGATCGTTGTTTGTGGCGAAGCTTTAGAATACATATAACAGCCATAATTTTCGCAAAAGCCGCAAAAATTACAGGGGCCAAGGCGCACATTATAAGGGTTGGTATAAGGTTCGGAAGCATTAGACGCTGGTACAGGAAAGGGGTGATAACCTAATTGTTTGGCTGCTTTGGCAAATAATGATGCACCATAGGTATCTGCTAGAGGAGGCAGGGGAAAAGCTTTACTTCTTGGCCCTTCAAATTTATTGCCTCCATCAATCAATGTGCCGTTAATATTGCCTGCGGCACCAGAAACACCGCACACAGTTTCAAAATGCATAAAATAAGGCTCGAGTTCTTGGTACGTTACACCAAAGTCTTGAATTGTCATTCCTTTAGGAATAAAGGATTTTCCGTATCTTTGCTCATAATGGCTGCGTAAATTTAGATCGGATTCTAATGCTCTCCAGTGCATGCCATTCCAATGAAAGCCTGCACCGCCCACTCCATTGCCAAGCAAAAATGATCCATGTTGACGATAGGGTACAGCTGTTTGATTTTCATTATGGCGAACAGTGACAGTTTCTGATGCTAAATGTTGAAAGAGTTTTCCTCTCACGGAATAAGCCAATTCATCTGCAATTTTTGGGTATTGTGCGGTTATATTGGTGTCTTGATATTCGCCTCTTTCTAAAGCGACAACATGTAAACCTGCATCTGTTAATTCTTTAGCCATAATGGCACCAGTCCAGCCAAAACCGATAATCACGGCATCTACTTTGTTTTTTTGTATACTCATTTTATGCTCCTTTTCCCTTGGATGGATACTGGGCCAAAAGGATAGTGTTTATTGTGTTGTTTTACCCAATCCATATAGTCTGCTCTAGCTCCTGGGAAACCAATCATTTTCCAACCGACCATATGACGGTTTCCACCGTATTGAGGGTCAGCAAAATAGCCTTCTTTGGTATTGGTGAGTAAAAAATTAAAAAAAGTTTTTGCGGGTATCCGTTTCAGTTCGATGCTTCCATTTTCTAATTGCTTGAGTATATTGATTTGTTGATCGCCATCTAATTGTGCAAAATATTTATTAAAGTGTTGTTGGCAATATGTATTTGTGTCTTCTATGCCCACACGGTAAATTTCTTTAGGGGTAAGCTTCAATTGGTAGCCAAGCTCAGGTGGTGCATCTGGGTGAAATGGACCTTGCATATACCATAATCCACCATTTCCATAGGATGTATTCATTTGCTTATCAATAAATTCAGGCACACAAGCTTCTATTGCACCCGCACTTGTTTCATCATTGGGAATGAGTTGATTACACGCTGCAATTAAAAAATCCCACTCTTCTTGTGTAAAATATTGAGGTGTGTATTGTTTTAATGTGTTTTCTTGTGTTTGACTGTTCTGGGCAAGTGTTTGTGTTATATGACCGATACTGCTTGTGGCAATTGCTACCGATGGAATAATTTTGACGCTTTTTGATAAAAAATCTCTGCGAGAACGATTGTATTTTGTCATTATATTCATCTCCATATTCTTTATATTTTTGTTTGATGATTTTTATTAGATGTAAATTTATGTAAATTGTTCCAAATAGATTATTATATTTGACTAACTGTTTTAAATAATTAGAAATTAAAATAGATTGTTATTAAGATATTTTAAGCGAGAAATAAAGAAACCGCCTAAATTTAGGCGGTTTCTTTTTGATATTTTAACTTATTCTGGTCTCATATGAGGGAATAAAATAACATCTCGAATAGTAGGTGAATTGGTTAACAGCATCACTAAACGATCGATACCAATCCCACAACCACCAGTAGGGGGCATACCGTATTCCATCGCACGAATATAATCAGCATCAAAATGCATGGCTTCATCATCTCCTGCATCTTTTTGTTGAACTTGCGCTTGAAAACGTGCCGCTTGGTCTTCTGGATCATTTAACTCTGAATAGCCATTGGCTAATTCTCTACCCACAACGAATAGCTCAAAGCGTTCAGTCAATCCTTCTTTACTGTCGGATGCTCTTGCTAAAGGAGATACCTCAATAGGGTAATCAACAATAAATGTTGGGTTCCATAGTTTGGTTTCGGCACATTCTTCGAATAATGCCAATTGTAAACTGCCTAATCCCTTACTTGGTGGCAGTTTCCCGCCCAATTTTTTAATTTCATGAGTTAACCATTCTTCGTTATGTAAATCACTCAGTTGATATTGAGGATTGTATTTTTGAATGGCTTCAATAATGGTTAACTGTTCAAATGGCTTACCCAAATCAACTTCCTTATCGTTGTAGATAATGGTTGTTGTCCCACAAACTTCTTGAGCACAAGTGCGGATAATTCCTTCAGCCATTTGCATCATGCGATTGTAATCGCTATAGGCTTCATAAAACTCAATCATGGTGAATTCTGGATTATGGCGAGTACTGACACCTTCATTTCTAAAACTACGATTGACTTCAAATACGCGTTCTAAACCACCAACAATCAGTCTTTTTAGATACAGTTCGGGTGCAATTCTTAAAAATAAAGGCATATCCAAAGCATTATGATGCGTTTGAAATGGCTTGGCTGTGGCACCACCAGGAATAGGATGCATCATAGGTGTTTCTACTTCAAGATAGTGCTCATTAACCATATAGTTGCGTACAGTTTGAATGATATTGCTGCGCTTGATGAACGTATCACGCGTATGTTCATTCATAATCAGGTCAGCATAGCGTTGACGATAACGTTGTTCTTGATCAGATAGGCCATGATGTTTATCAGGTAAAGGGCGAATGGATTTAGTCAATAAACGCAATTGTGTCACTTTAATAGACAATTCACCTTTATTTGTTTTAAATACAGTGCCTTCAGCTGCGATAATATCACCCAAATCCCAGTGTTTAAACTCTTCATGCGTTTGTTCACCCACACCTTGATTATTGATATACAGTTGAATTTGTCCTGTAATATCCTGTAGTGTGGCGAAACTTGCTTTGCCCATTTCTCGTTTGAGCATCATACGTCCAGCAACTTTGACGTGAATGGCTTTTTGTTCTAGGGTTTCTTTATCGAATTGTTCATATTGCTCATGTAACTCTTTTGCGAAAGCATCGCGACGAAAGTCGTTAGGATAAGCGATTTGTGTTTGACGAATATTATTAAGTTTACCGCGACGTAGGCTGATAATCTGGTTTTCGTCTTCTGGTAAATGGGTTTGCGTATCGCTCATAGTGATTCCTGATTTATTGTCTTAAGATAGATTAATTTAAGTTAAGGGCGTTATTCTAGTTGAAATTGCTGTATTTTTCACTAAAAAACGCCTATTGTTTATTTATTGTATTCAATTTTTTAAAACAGCATTAGTTTTCTTGCTCAATCAGCTTATTTAAATAATGCTTAATAATTTCTATGGTTTTTGATGCACTTAATCCAATTTGGCCTTTTTTGCGTGCATAATGTTCTCCGGCTAAACCATGCACATAAGCTGAAATTGAAGCTGCTTCAAAAGCATCCAAACCTTGTCCTAAAAGTGCTGCACAAATGCCGGTTAAAACATCACCTTGTCCGCCAGAAGCAAGAGTTGCACTGCCAGAAGTATTCACTCTATAAAAACCATCAGGTCGAGCAATAATACTGCCACACCCTTTTAAAATAACTGTTGCATTAAATTTGTGTGCAAGCTGTTGTGCGGCTTTAACCCTATTTGCTTGAATCAGAGAAGTACTGGTTTTTAACAGTCTGGCTGCTTCTGTGGGGTGGGGTGTGAGAATGATTTCTGTGTTGTTTTGTTCTGTAAAATAATCTTCCAGATCATGATTTTGTGAAATTAAATTAAGGGCATCGGCATCCAGTACTTTTTTTATGGGTAAACCGAGTGCTTTTTCCAAACAGGCTTTGGCACGATCTTGCACAGACAGCCCCGGGCCAATTGCCATCACTTGGATGTCTTGTTCTAAAATATGTTCTGCTGTTGAAAACATAAGTTCAGGCGCGATAGGGTCAACTTGGTAGTCACCCAGTGTGCCAACATAAACTTTACCTGCACCGCAATATAAACTTGTACGAGCACATAAGATTGCTGCACCCAGCATACTTTTGGCGCCGCCAATAACGCCTATGCTGCCAAAGGTGCCTTTATGGCAATTAGCCACTCTTTTCAGTTGGCTGGCTTCTTGGCTTGGCGCAATTGTGCCACTGGATTCCGGAATGATGGCGTTGGGTATATTCAATGCTGCAACAAAAACTTTACCACTTTGATCGACACCTTCATTTGTGTGAAGGCCGGGTTTGGCACAAATGAAGGTTAATGTTGTATGGGCTTTAACAGCAGCACCATAAATGATGCCCCGATAAGCATCTAATCCAGACGGTGTATCAATTGCCAGAACATCAATACCACAGCGGTTAATTTGATTGATTCTGTCTTGCCAGTTTTGATCCAGATTACGGTTTAAGCCTATACCAAAAAAGCCGTCCACAATGAGGTCAGGCAGTTCAGGCAGTTGATTAAACTGTTCAATGACGGGTAAATTTAATTGTTTACATTCATTAAAGGCTTGGATACTTTCATCGGTTTTAGGTGTTTCGGGTACCCATAAAGTAACTTTAATATTATGTTGTGCTAAAAGCTTTGCACAACATAATGCGTCCCCACCATTATTTCCTGTGCCCACAGCCATTAATACATGCGCTTTGGGGTAATAATGTGTGATCCAGTTAAAAATAACCTGCGCTGCTTGTGCCATTAGATTGATGTTCTTATTGACAGCTAAATGTTCTAATTGACGTAAACGAGGTAGGGTAAAAATATCACTAAACATAATCATGTGCCTTGTAAATTCATGCTATTTATTGGTGAGCCATTGGTCTCTGGACTGCTTTGCTTGAGCAAAATAGTCAAATAAAGCTTTTTTATCTGCTTGTTTTAAATAGTGGCTGATTTGATTTAACTCTTGCTGATTTTGTTCAATTAAATCAATTAAAATATCCTGATTGGCAAGACATATATCTGTCCAGACAGAAGGGTCACTAGATGCAATGCGTGTAAAATCTTGAAAACCTGTCCCAGCAAAAAATAAGTTTTGATCCGCACTATGTTGATTGATGATTTGATGAATAAACGCAAAAGACAATAAATGGGGCAGGTGGCTAACACTGGCAAAAACCTGATCATGTTCTTGAGGTGTAAGCACAAATGTTGTGGCACCAATGCTTTGCCAAAGTGTATTGATTAAATGAAACGCTTCTTCATTTTGAGCTTCATGTGGACAAAGTATGACTTTTTTGTCTTTGAATAAACCAAACTGGGCAGAAATAGCGCCACTTCTATCTGAGCCTGCAATAGGGTGTGTCGCAATATAGTGATGAAAATGTTCTGGTAAATGAGTTTTGAATGCCGCAATCACTTCTCGTTTGGTGCTGCCAACATCAGTGATAATGGTGCCTGTTTTTAATAAAGGGTTTAACTGTTGTAAAATAGGAGCAAATTGCCCGATAGGGGTTGCCATTAGAATAAGGTCAGCATTGGCAATATAATCTTGCGCCAATGTGGTTGAACCTGTATCAATAACGTTGCGTTCAATTGCACGTTCCAAGTTGTCTGGATTAATGTCAATACCATGAACATGTTGTAATTGCCCTGATCTTTTTAAGTCTAGAGCAAAGGAACCACCTATTAAACCAACACCAATTAGAACGAGGTTTTCTAGCTTCATGAATATACTCTGTTTTACCATGTATCAGTGCCAAGCAGCACAAAATTCTTGCCAATGTAAAGCTTCTTGTTGATTTAAATAATCTTTGATTCTTTTTATTTCCAATTGATATTCATCTGCGTTTAAGTGACCTCGAATCAGCTCAAAGCGTAAAAACATTAGGTAAGTGTTGGCCGCATCTGTTTCACAATAATCACGGATTTCTTTGAGTTTGCCATCATGATATGCTTGCCAGACTTTGCTGCCATCCATGCCTAATTTACCGGGGAAACCACATAATTTGGCCATATCATCTAACGGAACATTGGCTCGTGGCTGATATAAGGCCAGTAAATCCATAAGATCAAGATGACGATTGTGATAGCGGCTGATGTAATTATTCCATTTAAAATCACGGCTATCGTTATAGTCTCCTTCGCCTGTATCCCAATAACGAGGAGCGGCAACTCCATGAATCATAGAGCGATAATGTAAAACAGGTAAATCAAAACCACCACCATTCCAACTAACCAATTGTGGAGTGTAGCGTTCAATAAGCTCGTAGAATTTGGCAATCATGCTTTCTTCATCGTCCCCTAATTGCCCAATTGTGTTGACATGTACTTTGTCTTGTCCCCATCGTAATACGCAAGAAATGGCAACAACTTGATGTAAATGGTGTTGAATGAAATCGTTTCCTACTTGGGCTCGTCGTTTTTGCAAGGCAAAGTCAACAACATGAGTATCAGGAATATCGCTATCCAAATCATAAAGTGTACGGATACCTGTTATATCAGGAATGGTTTCAATATCGAAAGCTAAGGTGGCGTTCATTTTAATAAATGAGGTCATGATAATGATAATAGCCCAATAGTATCATTGATTGTGGTTGTTTTGTTTTTAAATAGACAGCAAACTAGGTGAAAAAGGTATTTATAAATAAAATTAAAATAATTTGTTGTAAAAAATAATATTGAACCAAATAGTACAGTCAGCTAATGGTATTTTTTGAAAATATCTACTTTTTCATATAGGATCTTAGTTAATTGATTGTCTCATGTGTATGTAATAGATCATGAAACGCTTGCATTAATGGCGATAAAGGTCTATTTTTTAAGCTAAAAATATAAAGAGGACGAGTCAATAAATGGCTTTGTTTCATGGTAATGGTCTTGAGCTGATCTAAAATTTTCAGTTCATGTATGACTTTTTTCGGAAGTATTGAGACACCAAGCCCTGCACTAACAGAGCGAGCAATCATTTCATTACTGCCAAGTTCAATAAATTGATGTGGTTGGATGTCTAATGTTTTGAGCATTTCTAAGGTGACATCATGGGTGCCAGAACCAGCTTCCCTTATTAGCCAAGTAAGTTGGTTTAATTGGTCTACATTAATTTCTTTTGCCAAGTTTAATGTAGAAAAAGAGGCGGCTACAATTTCTAACGTTTCATGACGCCATACATCTATTTGAATCCGAGTATCCTTCACGAGACCTTCAACCAAAGCAAAATCTATTTCACCATCAATAAGCTTTTGAGTGATTGTTTGTGTATTGCCTACTTTAACGCACAATTCAATTTTAGGGTACTGTTGTAAGAATATGGATAAGTAAGCAGGTAACCAATAGCCTGCTAAAGTTGTACTGGCGCCAATAGAAAGTTTGCCTTTTTTTATTTGAAGGCGAGCTTGCATTTCATCAACGGTTATTCGTTCTAAAGAAAAAATGGCTCGTGCATGTTCAAAAAGAGCTTTTCCATCTTCCGTTAATTGAACACCTTTTTCCTCTTTTTTTAAGCGTTTTTGCCTATTGATCAGGGGTAAACCAAGCTGGTCTTCTAATGTTTGTACAGATTTTGATACCGCAGGTTGACTGATGAATAATTTTTTTGCTGCGTTAGAAAAGTTTTTTTCTAACGCAACTGTATAGAATATTTTCAATAAATGTAAATTCATAACTTGAGGTTATCTAACTATAAAAAATATGTATTTTATTTATATTATTCATTGTTACATAATTTTGCAAAATAATAAACGAAACGAGTGGCAAAAATAATATGAAAAATATCATGGTGAATATAAAAGAAAGCAAAAATGGGTGGCTTGGGATTGTTTTGGTTTTTGTTATTGCATTATTGAGTAAGGAATTAGCTCAAATAAAATTTTTCCAACAATTTGGTCTTGGTGCACTTTCTTGTGCCATTATTATTGGCATCATGATAGGTAATACCATTTTTTCCAAAATTGCTTCTCACACAGAAAGAGGGGTTGATTATACAAAAAATACCTTATTAAGACTTGGTATTATTTTATATGGTTTTCAAATTACCTTTCAGCAGATTATAGACATGAGATGGTTCGCGATTATGCTGGCTGTATCCATGATTATTCTAACCTATGTGTTTACAGTTCAAATAGGGACTAAAGTTTTAAAATTAGATAAAGAAATTGTGCGCCTGATTGCAGCAGGCAGTTCTATTTGTGGTGCTGCTGCTATTATGGCAACAGAGCCAATTATTCGTGCTCAAGCGCATAAAGTATCTATTGCGGTAGCGACAGTTGTGGTTTTTGGTACTTTATCTATGTTTGCCTATCCTTTATTGCTGCCCTTATTTCATAGTGATCAAATATACGGTATTTTCACAGGGGCAACGATTCATGAAGTTGCTCAGGTAGTCGTTGCAGGGAAAAATGTCAGTGAAACAGCTGCTGCTGCCGCAATTATTGAAAAAATGATTAGGGTGATGATGTTGGCACCATTTTTGTTTGTGTTGTCTTTTTCGTTAAAGACAACACAAAAAGAACATCATCAAACTGCACAGATAACGATTCCTTGGTTTGCTATTTTATTTGTTGTAGTCAGTGGCTTGAATTCTTTGCATATCATCCCCCCAAAAATTGTTCATGTTATTTTACAAATTGACACTATTATTCTTTCTATGGCGATGGCTGCTTTAGGTCTAAGAACCCATATTTATGCTATTAAACAGGCTGGTTTAAAACCCCTTGTTCTTGGCGGCATCACTTGGTTTTTCTTAATGATTGTTGGGTTTTTTCTGTGTTATTTTATTTTTTAAGCAAGTTCAATTTTTTGGGTGTAGATAGAGGCAAATATCATTCTCTATTGTATTGACTTGAGTGATTTGCCATTGCGAGGCACTGATTAAATTGGTGAGCTCTTGTTGATATGAAAATGCCCCTTGAGCGTGTGAACCAAGTATTTTTGGGGCTTGGAACCAAACAATTTCATCAATCAGTTGCGCCTGTAAAAGCGCACTGTTTAGGGTTTGCCCAGCTTCAACCATGAGCTCTCCTATTTCTAAATCAGCTAATTTTTCCATCAAAAATAGTAGATCGATATGATTTTGTTTGAGTGGTACTTTAATCATTTGTACGCCTTGATCTAAATAAGGCTGGTGTTTGGTTTGATCAAGTACTGATGTGGCAATAAAAGTTTGTCCGCCGTTTTGTTGAACAATATGGCTATCCAATGGTGTGCGTAAATGTGTATCGACGACAATTCTTTTTGGTTGTCGTAAAGTATGAAAAGCACGTACATTTAGTGTTGGATTATCTTTTAATACCGTACCCACACCTGTCAAAATAGCACAGGATTTTGCCCGTAAATGCTGCACAGCTAAACGAGAAGCTTCTGATGTGATCCATTGGCTTTGCCCATTATTTAATGCAGTTTTTCCATCTAAACTGGTGGCACATTTTAATTGGACAAAAGGGCGGTTTCTTTCTATTCGTGAGAAAAACCCACGATTAAGTATTCTTGCTGACTCTTCCAGTAAACCATGTTTGACAGTGATACCTGCTTGAGTCAGTAAGGCTTTACCTTTTCCAGCAACCAAAGGGTTAGGGTCAAGAGTGGCAATAATGACTTCTTTTACTTTTGCTTCAATGAGTGCTAACGCACATGGAGGCGTACGACCATAATGGCTGCAAGGCTCAAGTGTGACATAGGCGGTTGCATTTGTCGCTAAAGGCCCAGCTTGTCTGAGAGCATGTACTTCAGCGTGTGCAGAGCCTGCTATAACATGAAACCCTTCACCGACAACTTGCTCAGCCTGTGTAATGACACAACCTACTCGTGGATTAGGAGAAGTACTGTTTAGACCTTTTTTTGCCAGATCTAACGCCTGTTGCATGAAAAACTGATTGGTGGAGGTAAACATATTGGATGAAATTAGTTAGCTGACAAAATATAGAGCCACTATTTTTTAAAAAGGAAGGCTCAATTTGGGCTTTATTGTACCACTTTTCTTAATGAAAAAAGTGTTTATTCTTGTCAATAAAAATACCCAAGTAATGTTTACCTGGGTATTTTGAAAAGAAGAGTAGATATGTTTACTTAACTTGAAAGCTTTCGATCATGGTATTTAATCTAGCTTTATCCCCAGTATTCTGAGAAGCCACACATACTGTTAGTAGTTTATCTGTTACTGCCATACGACAGGTTTCATAGGCAGTAATACCACCAACACTGTTTTCCATAGAGTACATCATTTGATTGTCTGTACCTTCTACTTTACTTGCTTGGGCATTTTTTACAGAAGGCATACTTTTGGTTTGCACATCCATTTGTTTGATTAGGTCATCAATTGGTGGCATTTTTGCACCAGCAGGAAACTCAAAGGAAATACCATAGACCATATCGCCTGTTTTCTCATCTCCCGCTAACTGTAACATGGTCACTTTATCTACAGGTGTACCAGGTAAACGAAGAGCAGCAATTTGTGCTTTATCTGCAATTTTGTCTTTGAAGTCACCATTGAGTGAAATTGAGTAAGCGCCATCTGATGAGGTCACAACGTTTGCACTTGGTGCTGTTGTATTAGTGCCCGCTGCTGGAGATTTTGCTTCATCATTACATGCTGCTAATAAACCAATACTGATTAAAGAAACAGCAAATAATTTTAATGAGTTATTCATTTTTTTCCTTAAATATATAAATAATGAAATAGAGGTTCATTGATTATAAAGATTGAGGTACAACAGGGCAAGATAAAGCTGAAAATATTTACTTAACATGGTTTGTTTGTGTATGTATCAAGATATGATGTTATTTTTGCAAATGGTCAGGCTGTTTTTTTATGGTCACTTTTATGTTTTTGATTAATTGAGCTGCATCCTTATTACTTTTCGCATTTTGTAAACGAGCACAAATATTGATTATATGTGATTTGGTTAAAGTTAATAGGCAACTTTCATGAGTTGAGATTTTGCCTAAACGATTGGTTGCGGTAAATTGAAGTTGAGATTTTTTTGGATTTGTTTGAATAGAGTATTCTAAGATGGCAGGATTGTTTTTTAATTCTTTTTCGATTATTTTGGTTAAATGAATGATGCTCGTTGTTTCATCTACAGACTGACTAAGGGGTAAACTTAAACCATATATTAATTGTTTATTTTGCTCTTTACTCAATAATAAAGTCACTAATTGAGCATTCGTTTGAGGTAATTCTTGGTCAACAATAGTTTGAGCAGTTTGCGTATAATCAGTAAATTGACTGTCTGAGACAGATACAGAATACAAACCATCACGAGAGAAATATGTTTGCTCTTTAGAACAACCAAAAAATAGGATACAGGTGATCAATAGACCCCATATCCTATTCTGATGAACAATACTTTGCCAGTTAAGGCACATAACTTAAATTATTGTTGGGCGGTTGTTTGAACCGTTATTTTTTCTAGGTATCCATTTAAAGTGGCTATATCCCCAGATCCAATGGCACATACAGCGTAATCTGTAGTTAAAGCGCAGGCTTCATTTGTGGCATTTTCTGTTTCTGTTGCTTTATGAGTAAAATGATAAGCCAGTTTTTTCGCCGGGTATGCTTCATCATTGATCACAGAAACGTTAACAGATTCAATAGTAGGGTCATTGTTTAAATTTTGTTGTAGTGTCTCTTTTGCCTGATTAATGTCTTTATTTACCCCTTTTGTTTTGACAGCAAAAAGCAAAGTGTCTGTATTTTGCTGTAGCAACACAATATTTTGAGTATCAACTTGACCAAGTGGCTTTGTTGCTAAAAACTCAGTATCGTCAAGTTTATTATTAAAACCATTATCTGATATTTCAAGAGTCAGTTTGCCATCATTACTGTTCAGTTTTACAGCTTCTAGTACAGGTGTGTTTGTTTCTGATGCAGTTTCTATATTATTGTTTGTCGTTGGTGCATCTGGTTTACAGGCTGTTAAAATCACTAAGGTGCTGAACAACAACCCATAAGATAAAGAAGATTTTTTCATTAAAATTAACTCCATACCATAAAATTATAATGGTCAGTTGTGTGTATATAAATGTATAAACAAATTAAACGGGCTTATTTTACTGGAAATCCAAATTATTGAACAGTGCTTTGGATATAAGGTCAATCGGGCTTATAATACGGTTTTATCTTTATAAATCATTTTGTATGTTGCAATCTGTATTCAAACAATTAAAACCCATGAGTAGAACAGAGCTTCCTATCATTTCAGAAGGGGTAGACGCTTATTTTTTATCTAAAAATTTTGAAAAAAATCAAAAATACTTGATTTTAACCGAAAATGCTAAACAAGCTCTGCGTTTAAAAGATGAATTACAGTTTTATTTGCCTCAATATCAGATTTCATATTTTCCAGATTGGGAAATATTACCGTATGATCAATTTTCTCCTCAGCAAGATCTAATCAGTGAACGTTTGGCTGTTCTATGGCAAACAAAACAACAGCAAATTGATGTGTTGATTGTACCTATTACAACAGCAATGCAAAAAGTCGCACCTGTTGAGTTTGTTTTAAGTCGGACATTTTGGCTTAAATGTGCTCAAAAACTTAATATCGATCGTTTAAGACAAGATTTGGTTTTTGCTGGTTACCAACATGTGACACAAGTTGTTGCAGCAGGGGAGTTTTCAATTAGGGGCAGTTTGATTGATTTGTTTCCAACAGGCAGTGCCATCCCTTATCGTTTGGATTTATTTGATGAAGAAATAGAGAGCATCAAAGCGTTTGATGTTGATACACAAAGAACTTTATATCCTGTTTCTGAAATCAAATTAATGCCTGCCCATGAATTTCCTACTGATGAAGAAGCGCAAACTGTATTTCGGCAAAAATTCAGAGAATATATTGAATCAGATCCGACCAAAGCTAAAGTATATCAAGATGTCAGTAATGGGCTTTTTGGTGCTGGGGTAGAGTATTATTTGCCCTTCTTCTTTGAGCAGATGGCCACTATTTTTGATTATATTGATCCACAAACGATTATTATTGAACACAATAAAATAGCACATGCCGCTCAAACATTTATCTTAGATGTTCGTTCGCGTTATCAAATGGCTACAGGTAATCCATTATATCCACCTGTTAAGCCAGAACTATTATATCTTAATGATCAAGATTTATTTATCACCTTAAAAAATTATTGTCGTGTCGTTTTGCCCATTGGTTCTTTACCTGAAAACCAATTACCTGATTTAGCGGTAGAAAGACGGGTTGATAACCCTTTAGTAAAATTAGCACAATTTTGTGCCACTTTTACAGGAAAAATATTATTAACGGCAGATAGTTTAGGCCGTAGAGAAACGATGGCTCAATTCCTTACGGAGCATCAGTTAAAACCAAAACTAGTAGAGTCATGGCAAGCTTTTCTTGAGGATAAAAAATCTCTGCTTTCTTTAGTCGTTGCACCACTTGAAAAAGGATTTTTATTACCAGAAGAACATACAGCATTTATTAGTGAGGCTGATTTATACCAGCATGTGGTGCGCTTAAGAAAAGCACGTAAAAAACACTCTGGGCAAAGTGACAGTTTATTACGCGATTTGGCAGAGATAAAAATAGGTGACCCCGTTGTCCATGAAGAACATGGTATTGGCCGTTATCAAGGTTTAGAAACCATGGACTTAGGTGAGGGTAATACAGAATTAATGCGCTTAGAATATGCAGATGATGCTGTTTTGTACGTACCTGTTTCACAATTACATTTGATTAGCCGCTATGCTGGGCAAGCGCATGATGATATACATTTACATCGACTAGGTAGCCCTGCATGGGAAAAAGTAAAGAAAAAAGCGGCACAAAAAGCTCATGATACTGCGGCAGAATTACTCAATCTTTATGCTCAACGCGCGGCTCAAAAAGGATTTCAATACTCCTTAAATGAAGTGGATTACCATACTTTTGCTGCTGGGTTTGAATATGAAGAAACGCCTGATCAGGCAAATGCCATTACCGCTGTTATTGAAGACTTGTGTTCTGAAAAACCGATGGATCGTTTGGTGTGTGGTGATGTTGGTTTTGGTAAAACAGAAGTGGCTTTACGAGCGGCTTTTGTGGCTGTTATGGCAGGCAAACAAGTGGCCATATTGGCGCCAACTACTTTATTGGTTGAGCAGCATTTCCAAACTTTTTCAGATCGTTTTGCTGATTTTCCCGTTAAAATTGCAGAGCTTTCTCGTTTTAATAGTGGCAAACAAACAAAAGCGGCTCTAGCAGGTTTAGTGGATGGTACTGTAGATATTGTTGTTGGTACGCATAAGCTGGTGCAACCTGATATTGTTTTTCAGAATCTTGGCTTAGTGATTATTGATGAAGAGCACCGTTTTGGGGTGCGTCAGAAAGAACAGTTAAAACAACTACGTGCCAATGTTGATGTGCTCACTTTAACAGCAACGCCGATTCCACGAACATTATCAATGGCTTTAGAAGGATTAAGAGATTTTTCTATTATCGCCACAGCGCCAAACAGACGATTATCGGTTAAAACATTTGTCACGCCTTATAACCGAGGTTCTATTCGTGAAGCAATTTTGCGGGAGTTAAAGCGTGGTGGTCAGGTATTTTTCTTGCATAATGAAGTAGATACCATTGAAAATATGAAAGAGCGTTTACAGGAGTTAATGCCTGAAGCGCGTATTGGTGTGGCACATGGACAATTAAAGTCTCGAGAGTTAGAAGCTATTATGCGAGATTTTATGCAGCAAAGATTTAACGTATTATTGTGCTCAACCATTATAGAAACAGGTATTGATATTCCAAATGCCAATACGATTATTATTAATAGGGCAGACAAATTTGGTTTGGCACAGTTACACCAGTTAAGAGGGCGAGTAGGCAGGTCTCATCATCAGGCTTATGCATATTTGTTGACACCAGATGGCATTACAAAAGATGCGCAAAAACGTCTTGAAGCGATTCAAATGGCAGAAGAGCTTGGGGCAGGGTTTTATTTGGCGATGCAGGACTTAGAAATAAGAGGCGCTGGTGAAGTGTTGGGTGAAGGGCAGTCTGGTGAAATGATCCAAGTTGGGTTTTCTTTATACACTGAAATGCTTAAGCAAGCTGTAAGAGATTTAAAAAATGGTCGTATTCCTGATACCAATGCACCACTAGGGGTCAATACCGAAATCAAATTACATAGTCCTGCTTTATTACCTGAAGAGTATTGTCCAGATATTCATGAACGTTTGGTTTTGTATAAACGATTAGCCGCTTGTGAAAACAATCAAGAGTTAGGGCAAATTTATGAAGAATTAGTAGACCGTTTCGGATTACCGCCACAGCCAGTCAAAACACTTATTGAAAGCCATAAGATGAGGTTACAAGCAAAGGCTCTGGGAATAGAACAAATTGATGCCAGTGCGGGTAGTATTTCTTTGACTTTTGGTAAACAGCATGAAATTGACCCAGTACAAATTATTCAATTGATTCAGAATAATAAAAACTATCGTTTAGTTGGCGGTGAGAAACTTCGGGTAACCATTGATGCAGAAGATATTGAGGCAAGAATTAATCAGGTATATCAAGTGATTAAGGAATTGTCCTATAAAAAATAATCTGGTTTTGTTTTTTTTCAGAATCATTGGCTATTCTTTTGTTTCTTCTTGGTAATAATTATGTTATCGTATATTTTTTATAGCTAGTTTAATTGGTAGCGAAAATATGATCAGTAAAAAGAAAATTTTTCTATTTTGTTTTCTTCTTGTTTTTGTTTTTATTGCTGGTTCATATTTATCAGGTTTTATTTTTTTGCTGATTGCTAAAGGTTCTTTTAAACATTACGGTTTGACTATATTCTTTCGGTATTATTCTCATTATGGTCACCTTGCTGCATATAGCACAAAATTTGGTGTTGCGGCTCTTTTGGGGTTTGGTTTTCCTTTAATCTTGTCTTTATATTTGCTCTTCAGATTTTATCGCCCTAAGAAAAAGATTTATGGAGATGCCCGTTTTGCTACTGCACAGGATTTAAAAAAGGCTGGTTTTTTTAAACCTTCACAAACCAGTATCGTGGTAGGTAAATTCAATAATAAGTATTTATACTTTAGCGGGCAACAATTTGTTTTGCTTGCTGCACCCACTCGTTCTGGTAAAGGTGTTGGGGTAGTGATTCCTAATTTGTTGGCATATCAAGGTTCTATGGTTGTTTTGGATATCAAACAAGAGAACTATGAATTAACCAGCCGTTTCCGTAAAAGACATGGGCAATCTGTCTATTTATTTAATCCGTTTGCTGAAGATTGCCGTTCTCATCGTTGGAATCCTTTAACTTATGTTTCTGATGATCCTAATTTTAGAATATCTGATTTACAAAGTATTGCCAATATGTTGTATCCAGTTGGGGATGACAGCAAAGATCGTTTTTGGTTAAATCAGGCTCAAAATGTTTTCTTGGCATTGACCCTATATCTTTTTGATTTAAGAGACCATCAGAAAAAAGTGTTTGGTTCTTTTTATGAAAAAGAAGTTGAATCACCGACTTTAGGGCGTTTATATCGACTCAGCTCTGGTGATGGGCAAACTAATTTAAAAGAGTATTTATCCCAGTTGGCGAATGAACCCTTTGTCAGTGAGCAGGCAAGAACAGCATTTTCTGGCTTGTTGTCTCAAGCAGAAGAAACTTTTGCCAGTATTATGGGCATGTTTAAAGAGCCTTTGTTGCCATGGCTTAATCCTATTACAGATGCAGCAACCAGTGCAGATGATTTTTTACTCACAGATGTACGTAAGAAAAAGATGACCATTTATATTGGTATTCAACCTAATAAATTATCAGAAGCACGTTTGATTATTAACTTATTTTTTTCACAGCTGATTAATCAAAATACTCGTGAGTTACCAGAAAACAACCCAGATTTGAAGTATCAGTGTCTACTGTTAATGGACGAATTTACCTCCATAGGTAAGGTAGACATTATTGCCAAAGCAGTTAGTTATATGGCAGGTTACAATATTCGTTTATTGCCTATTATTCAATCATTGGCACAACTGGATGCAACTTATGGCAGAGAAGCCAGTCGTACTTTAGTGACGAATCATGCCTTGCAAATTTTATATACTCCAAGAGAGCAAAAAGATGCCAATGATTATTCTGAAATGCTTGGTTATACCAGTGTGAAGCGTAGCAGTGTTTCAAAAGGGCAAAGTATCAGTAGAACGGAAAACGAAGAGCGTAGGGCACTTATGCTGCCCCAAGAACTTAAAGCCATGAGTCCAGACAAAGAGATCATTATCTTTGAAGGGCTCGAGCGTCCTGTTATGTGTAACAAGATTCGATACTATCAATCTAAGGTATTTACCTCTCGGTTAATGGGGAAGGCAAAAATACCTTTATTAAAAATTTCTTCATAATAGATGGATATTTATAAGTGTTTTTTCTTAATTTTAATAAGTGTTTCGATTTATTTTAACTATTTTTTTTCCTCTAGCTATTCTCCTTTTGTCGAGCTAGTTTGACATTTAGTTTTAGGAAGTTTTTTCATTAGGTTCATACAATCTTGGCGTGTTTGGTTTTTAATTTGAGTTAAATTTGTAACATTAAGTACTTGTAAAAAATTAGGAATTGTAGTTGGGTAATAATGATTAGCTATTTTTTGGTTTTCTACAGCCTCTTCTATCTTTCCTTTTAAACTTAGATAAATAGAACGGCGCATTAATGGAAAAGCAAAAGGTCTATATTGGATAAGTTGCTGATTAATTTTATATGCTGTTTCATCTACTTTTGTTGTAGAACGTTCACTGCTTTCTAAAGTATATACAGCTTCATACCTTAGTAGTATGCTTGTGTTAACTAAAGGAAGTATATCTTTTTTTATGTCATCTTTACTTTCATTAACATTCCTTAAAATATATGCATTATGTAATAATGCATACCTTGGAATTAATAAAATTATTTGTGTTAATAAAACACCTGCTAAACAAAATGCAATAAGCCCAGAAATAATGTTGGGTATTTTTTTCTTTGTATTTACAGTTTTAATGGAAGTACTATCTTTTTCCTCTAAATTTTGTAGGCTCATAAATACTGTAAATGGTGCAAGAAAATATACATACCATAGCGGGTATTCTAAGAGACTATGGATTAAGCTAGTAGAAATTAAAACGAGAGGAAAAAGAGAATTCAGTGTTGTTTTAGTAATATATTTTTTGATTACCCAAAAAAAGCCTAAACATACAACTAATGTGATGAATAGTCCCATTTCAGCTAAAATTTGTAAAAATGAGTTGTGACTATGTATAAACAAACCTGGTTCTTTTGGTTCATTGATAAAGTAAGGTAAAGAATCTAATTGAAATGCATTATAAGCATATTGACTCCAACCAACCCCTAAAAACGGGTATTCTTTAAATAAAAGCCATGCTTTATATGATTCATAAAAACGTCTAGAACCAAAGAATCCTAATCCAGAAGAGACTCTGCTAAGGCCTGTTGACTTAATTCCAACCAACTCAGAGATAATCGGGATTTGAAAAAGCATAATTAATGTAGCACTAATAATAGCAAGAAGTAAAAATTTTCGTAGAAATATATCTTTTTTACGATAAAACCAAATTAGAGTCATAAACATAAACATGAACGCATACAAAACGACTAATCTTGACGCCGCAGCTGCCATTAATATGCTAAAAGTTGCCAATATAAATATAGATAAAGATAACCTAATTTTATTAATACTATAAAGGTAACATGTACTGATTACTCCCCACATAAGGTAATGTGCATAATGATTACGTTGTGCTAGTTGTCCAAAAATTGTTCCTTTAGCGGATATTGTAATCAGTTTATTTAATGAGAGAGAATAATTGTCATATAGTGTATTATAAAATTTGGTTAAATCCAACAACTGTATTATACCAACTGCAGCTTGAATTAAAGCTCCAAACATTAAAGCAATCGCTAATAAAGTGATAATTTTTTGTTGACCAAATTTTTTAATTAATGCTTGTGTGGCAAAGGCTAATAAAGCCATGCTTAAAAAGACACCAATTGCAAAATAACTTTGTCCAACAAAATGTAATGGAATAAATAAAGTTTGTATATACCAGAGTAACGCTAGTATAAGGAAGAACCATGAAGTTTTAGGAACCTTTTGCCATAATTGTCCCTGCAAACCTAAAGTTAAGACCATTAATAGGCACAGAGAAACAGTAATATTATCTAGAATATAGCTAGTGTTCGGGCCTAGACGAGTATTTAATGTAAAAGGGAGAGTTAAAATCAGGGCAAAAAAAACCAAAGGAACAAAATCCAGTGAAGTTTCTTTGGTAAATAATTTTTTAAACATAAAACTAATCTTTATTTTTTCTAATATAAATAATGGTTGATACAAAAAATAATATAGATAAACCCAATTCAATTGCCGCACATATTTGGCTATTGGTATTTTTATCAAATATCCTAACACTGCCTTCAGCAACATATAACAGTATGAACATACTGCTGTATTGATAAGTATACTTACGCCCTTTTAAAATACCCGATAAAGGTAATAATAAAGGGAGCGTTTTAAAGACTAAAAAGGATCCCCCAACTCTAATAGGGGCAATCCAAAGTTCCCAAAGTAAGCATAGGAGTATAAGTGCAATCAGAGTGATGCTGCAAATGTTCTTGTAGAGATTTTTTGTAGGGATATTCATATGGCGGTTATTGTGTAGTGGTTTTTTTCTTGCTCAGTTTACATATAAATAAGCCTGCTTCATATAATAACCAGAGTGGGATAGCCAATAAGCATTGTGAAATAACATCAGGAGGTGTCACAACTGCGGCAATGGCAAAGGCACCCACAATAATATAAGGTCTCGCTGTAGTCATTTGCTCGATGCTTAATATACCTGCTTTGTGCAATAAAATAACCACAACAGGTACTTCAAATGTGACACCAAAGGCCAAAAACATCCCTAAAATAAAGGAAAAATATTTGTCAATATCTGTTGCCATATTGACACCCTCAGGTGTGACAGCATTAATAAAGTGGAAAACGACAGGAAAAACCAAAAAGTATGCAAAAGACATGCCAATAAAAAACAAAATAACACTGGATATAACTAAGGGTAGAGCTAGGCGTTTCTCATGAGAATAAAGTGCCGGTGCAATAAATGCCCATATTTGGTAAAGTGTATGGGGCAAAGTTGCTAAAAATGCGACAACTAAAGTTACTTTAATCGGGACAAAAAAAGGTGCAATTACATCAATTGCAATCATACTAGAGCCTATTGGCATAGCATCTATTAACGGTGCTGCGACAAAGGCATAGATTTTTTGTGCAAAGGGTACTAATGCAAAAAAAACGATTAAAAATACCACAACTATTTTGAGTAGCCGAGAACGTAATTCAATAAGGTGTGTTAATAAAGGTTGAGCTTCATCATTCATAATGGTGGCGTATCATTTTGTTGATGAGTAGTCGATGAAGGTTGTTCTGAGGAGACAGTATTAGGTGGTGTAATTGTCTCTTTATGTGCTTGTGTCGATTGTGCCTCTATATTGGGTGTGCTTTCTGTATTATTCACATCATCATCGTAATGTTCTGATGCTTCTTTTAGACTGTCTTGTACTTCACTTAACACATTATGCACCCCATCACGCACATTTTGTGTGACATCTCTTAGGTCTTGATGTAAGTTGTTTAAGCCAGTTTCTTGCAATTGTTGGTTCATGTCAGCTTTAACATTCGCAATAAAACGTTGCATTCGTCCAATCATTAAGCCTGCAAACCGTGCTACGGCAGGCAGTCTTTCTGGTCCTAACACAATCAGCGCCACAATGCCCAATACAACAAGCTTAGCAAAGCTTATATCAAACATTGGCTAAACATTCTTGTCGGTGTTTTCATTTTGCCCTTGTTCCTTAGTTGGGGTGGATGATGACGTGTTATGGTCATTTTCTTCCCCTTTTAAGCCTTCTTTAAAGTCGTGTACTGCGGCACCAATGTCTCGTCCTGCATTGCGCAATTTTTTCGTACCAAAAATCAGTACAACAACAATTAATAAGACAATCCAATGCCAAATTGATCCAAGCCCCATGATTTACTCGCTTTCTTTATTTCGGTTTAGGGGTGCCTAAAACATGTAAGTGTAAGTGAAATACTTCTTGTCCACCACCAATACCCGTATTAATTTGTGTTTTATAACCATCGGTTAAGCCAAATTCTTTTGCTAAGATAGCTGTTTTTTGTAGAAGTTTACCTAATAGTAAAGTATCTTCTGCCGTTGTATGGGCAAGAGAAGTAATATGTTTTTTCGGGATAATCAATAAATGTACTGCTGCTTTAGGCTGAATATCATGAAAAACCAGCATCTCTTCATCTTCATAAGCGATTTTTGCGGGGATGTCTTTATTGATTATTTTACAAAAAATACAATCAGTCATTCTTAATGATCCTTATTTTGTTTTCTCATGGCTTTTTCAGTCAAACCAGATAAACCTTCTCTACGTTTTAACTCTAATAACACATGCTCTGGTGTCAAATTATGGTAACTTAATAGTACCATGCTATGGAACCATAAATCAGCTACTTCTTTTGTAATTTCCTCAGGATTCTTTTCTTTTGAGGCCAACAAAACTTCCGTGCTCTCCTCCATAACTTTTCTAAGAATTTTATCTTCTCCAGCTTCGAACAAAGAGGCAACATAGGAAGATTGTGCGTTAGCTTGTTTGCGCTCTTCTAATGTCTTGCCGATTTCTATTAAAATTTGGTCAGTCATTTTATCAAGCTTTCTTTGTTATAAGTTGTATCGTCTATTGGTAGATTTCATGTTCAGATTTGACAACAGGATCTGTAATGAGCCATTCATTATTTGTCAGTGTCCGGTAAAAGCAATGGTTTCGGCCTGTATGGCAAGCTAATCCTTCTTGTTTTACTTGCAATAAAATAGCATCTCCATCACAATCAAGGCGCATTTCTGAAACATGTTGAGTATGACCAGATTGTTCACCTTTTCTCCAAAGCTGTTTGCGGGAACGGCTAAAATAGTGTGCCTGTTTGGTTTGAATAGTCAGTTCCAATGCTTCTTTGTTCATCCATGCAACCATTAAAACCTGATGGGTTTGCTCATCTTGCACAATGGCACATACTAGTCCTTGATCGTTCCATTTTACTTCGTTTAAAGCCACCATGATGTTCATATTTAGGTACAGTCTCCTAGTCGAAATGCAATCATTTTTTGTTCATTCTCAATAAACTGCTCAGTTAATGGATGTTGGTATAAATCATGACGCAGTTTATTTAACCATACATTAGGTTTTGATGGGTTATAGGCACTAAAAATACGTTCACTTTGTTGAATAGTTAAACTATACAGGTTTTGTTCCTGAGCCCATTCAATTTTTACTTCATGTCGTTTTAAACTCAGTCCACTTTTGGAGGAACTGATTTTATCCAGGGCAAAATGATGAGTAATTTTATCATGAGTTACCACGCTTGGGCGAATCATCACCAGTGTTTCTGTTGGGTATTTCTTTTTAAAATGATAAGGTGCATTTAACCAAAAATTTAATTGTTTGAGTATCTTTCCACCATCTTGGCATAATTGTTGATATTTACCTTCGGTAATCTTATTATTTTTGCGTAATATCCGTTCAAAGCCCCATAAGCCGCTGTTTAATGCTTGATGGTACTCTAAGCTTGGCAAGTGGATCAGCTGTGGTTGCGCATCATTTTGCGTAATAGACTTGATTAATTGTTGATAGCTCACATTTTCTGGCTGAGGGCGCCAAAAATATAATACAAGCAAGCACAAGCATAGCACAGCGCCTATGCTGATTAACATAATCCCTAAGTGACGTGTACTCATAAATAAAAGCAATTCAGACCATAAACAGTAGGATGGCCTGATTCGTTTTAGATACCAGCTTCATGAGCTTGTTGGTCTGCGTGATAGCTTGAGCGAACCATTGCACCGACAGCTGCATGTTTAAAACCCAATTCATATGCTTTTTTTTCAAACATTTTAAAGGTGTCAGGTGTCACATAGCGTTGTACAGGCAGATGTCCATCAGTTGGCTGTAAATATTGTCCAATGGTAATCATTTCGATATCATGCTGACGCATATCCTGCATAATGGCCAGCACTTCCTCATCTGTTTCACCTAAGCCTACCATAATGCCTGATTTCGTCGGAATATGTGCATTCATCGCTTTAAAATTTTTCAATAGTTTCAATGAATGTTCATAGTCAGCACCAGGGCGTGCTTGTTTGTATAAACGAGGAACAGTTTCTAAATTATGATTCATCACATCAGGTGCCGTTTGGGTGAGAATATCCAAAGCAATGTCTAAGCGACCCCGAAAATCTGGTACCAGTACTTCGATTTGAGTTTCTGGCGAAAGTAGACGAATTTGACGAATACATTCAGCAAAATGCTCGGCGCCACCATCACGCAAATCATCACGATCAACAGACGTGATGACAACATAGCGTAATTTAAGCGCAGCAACCGTTTGGGCTAAATGAGTAGGCTCTTGTGTGTCTAATGGCAAAGGTCTACCGTGGCCTACATCACAAAATGGACAGCGACGGGTACAAATATCCCCCATGATCATAAATGTAGCAGTGCCTTTACTGAAACACTCTCCAATATTAGGGCAGGTTGCCTCTTCACAGACAGAATGTAGTTTTTGAGCACGTAAAATTTGTTTGATTTCCTGAAATCTTTGACCCGAAGGTAATTTGGCTCGAATCCATTCTGGTTTTTTGAGTTTTTCTTCTGCTTTTATTGGAACAATTTTAATAGGAATACGCGCAGTTTTGTCTGCGCCTTTTAATTTGATTCCTGCTTTTACATCCGTAGCCATATTTTTAAATATCCTTAAAACCGTACAACAAATGTGTGATGAGGGATCATTATACACCCCTTGAATAAAATTAAACATGTTAAAAATAGCAATCTTGGCTATAGATACCACTTAAAAACAGGTAGAATATAGGTTGGCTGATTATGTTAGAGGAAGTCCTTTTGAACCCGCAGGAATATTGTTTACAAAAAGTCAAACAAAGTGGTTCCAGTTTTGTGACCAGTTTTTTTCTTTTATCCAAACCAAAGCGTGAGGCAATGGTTGTGTTGTATGCTTTTTGTCGTGAAGTAGATGATATTGTGGATGATTGTACCGATATACAAGTTGCGCAAACAACATTAAATTGGTGGCGAGAGCAAATTTCCTTAGTGTTCTCTGGTCAGGCAGATCATCCCGTATGCCAGGCATTGATACCCATTGTTCAATCATTTAAACTGCCTGAGGAAGAATTTTTAGCCATTATTGACGGTATGCAAATGGATTTGCAGCAAGTCAGATATGAGTCATTTGAACAGCTAAACCTTTATTGTTATCGAGTTGCTGGTGTGGTTGGTCGATTAAGCGCCCGTATCTTTGGTTTTGGACATGAACAAACCTTATTGTATGCACAAAAGTTGGGCTTGGCTTTGCAATTAACCAATATTATTCGCGATGTGGGTGAAGATATTAGAATAGGCCGCATTTATTTGCCTGAAGAAGAGCTTAAGCAGTTTGCTGTGACGCAAGAACAATTATTATCCTATCACAGTGATCAAAATTTTGAAGCATTAATGAAGTTTCAGGTAGCTCGCGCAAAACAAACTTATCAAGAGGCGCTTGATTTATTGCCTAAAGAAGATTATCAGCATCAAAAAGTTGGTTTAACCATGGCTTCAGTCTATTATGGTTTGCTAGAAGAGTTAGAGTTAGATGGTTTGGGTAAGGTCTTGCAGCAAAAATTATCATTGTCTACATCTCGCAAACTATTCTTAATTATAAAGAGTATGATTTTTGGGTTTAAATTATGAAAAAACCTAAAGTGGCCATTGTTGGAGCAGGATTAGCTGGGTTAAGTGCCGCAGTTTATTTATATGATGAAGCGGATGTGACCATTTTTGAAGCAGGCCAGGTTGCAGGTGGGCGGACGAGAACTTTACCAAAAAGGGGACAAAATCAATTTCTTGGAGAAATTGATAATGGGCAACACATCATTATTGGTGCTTATCAAAGTTTATTGTGTCTACTGAAACAAGTTGGGGTACAAGAAACAGAGGTATTTTTACGTTTGCCACTAACATGGTACATATATAATGGGCTAAAAATGCGATGTGGCCGTTTACCTGCGCCATTGAATTTGTTTTTTGCTGTTCTATGTTCTCAGGGTATCACAATTAAAGATAAATATGCTTTATTTAAGAGCCTGTATTCGTTAAAAAAATACCAAGGTAAAGACAATACTGTTCAGCGTTGGTTGAATCATCAAAAAGTGCCTTATAGTGTACAACATGATTTTTGGCAACCAATGGTTTTATCTGCCTTGAATACACCATTAGAACAAGCAAGTATTCATACTTTGCTCAAAGTGATCAACGATGGGGTATTGTCTTCACAAAAAAGTAGTGACTTATTATTACCTAAAAAAACGCTAGATGAAGTTTTTATTCAACCAATTCTAACCTTTTTACATGAAAAAAAAGTTAGGGTATGTTTAGGCTCTCGAGTAAAAAGTATCCAATCAGCTTGTCATGGACAAGTTTTGATTGATGATCAGTTATTTGATTCAGTCATTTTAGCAACAGCCCCCTATCATGCTGTACATTTGATTGAAGACAAAGATATTCAGGCTAAAATAAATCAGTTACAATACTCGGCTATTTGTTCTGTTTACCTATACTATAATCAACAAATTTCTTTGCCGTATCCAATGGTTGGCGTAAAAGATGGGACGGTAGATTGGCTCTTTGACAGAGGGGCACTTGGGCATTCCTCTAATGAGGTTGCTGCTGTGGTCAGTTGTGCTCAATTAGAACAAAATCATGGGCAGTTAGTGAAAAATGTACATCAAGATGTATTGAAGTTCTGCCCATACTTACAAGAGCCAGTTGAATATCAGGTCATTATTGAAAAAAGAGCAACTTTTTTATCAAATGTACTTAGGCCTAAAATAGATGGGCGTCAATTAACACAAAAACAAATATATTTAGCGGGTGATTATATGCACTCTTTTTATCCTGCTACTTTAGAAGGGGCTGTTCAGTCTGGACAAAAAGCGGCAGCACAATGTTTATTAGATTGGAAGCAATGTCATGAATGATCATTTAGCATTAAAAGATAAAGTCGTGATTGTGACTGGTGTAACACGTGGAATAGGTAAAGAGGTTGCTTTGGCTTATGCACAAGCAGGTGCAACTGTTGTTTTATTGGGGCGTAATACTCGGCTTTTAGAAGCATTATATGATGAAATTGTTGCATTAAATGCTCCAGAACCAATTGCTGTCACATTAGACTTACACACTGCTCAAGAGCATGATTTTGACCAACTGGCGTTGGCTGTATATAAAGAAACGGGTCGTTTAGATGGGATTGTTCATTGTGCGGGGTATTTTTATGCACTTTCTCCTTTGATGCATCAAACGATTGAAGAGTGGATGAATCAATACCGGGTAAATACTGTTGCGCCAATGGCTTTAACCAGAGCATGTTTACCGTTATTGCAAAAGTCAGATGATGCCTCTGTAATTTTGGTTGGCGAGAGTCATGCCGATGATCCAAAAGCCTATTGGGGCGGTTTTGGCGCTTCTTATGCAGGTTTACAATATTTATGTAAAGTGGCTGCAGATGAGTGGAGCCAGTTTCAAAATGTACGTATCAATACTTTGGTTCCAGGTCAGGTAAATAGTCCTTTGCGCTTAAAAACGCATCCAGGAGAAAGTAAGTCTGAACGTAAAGAAATCGCACAAATTGTGCCAGATTTTATTTATTGGATGAGTCAACGTTCAGCAGGACGTACAGGTAATATTATTAAGTTATAACTAATTGAGGATACGATGAAAAAGATTTTTTTAGGTATTGTTGGTGCTTTTATTGTACTAACAGTAGTAATAGGTTTTTTTGTTGCTGACTATTTAAGTAAAGAAAGTGATGATTTTTGGAAAGCTCACGAACATAAATCGGAACAAGTAACTGCTGCACGCCTAGAGGATGAAGTACAGGTTGAACAGAAAAATAATAATATTGATCCCCTAGTAGATGATAAAAATGCACAAGTGTTGCGGATTGAAGCTGTGTCCTTGAATGACAAGCCTATTTCTTCTGTTCCCGATAATAATTTAACAGGCTCTGTTTCTCTGGTGGTATTAAGTGATGTATTGGGGCGACCAAAAACAGTAAAACCATTTTTTAATGATTGTGGCATTCAAGACGTCAGCTTAGTTGAATTTGGCAATATTCGTTTTAAGAAAATTCAAGCTGAATATTTTGTTGATGAGATTGATATCGCTGGCAGTAAGTTTGAATTGAAAACGCCACGATTATTGATGAATAAAGACACAAAATTAGAGGATGTTGTGAGTAGCTACTCAGATAAAGCTGCCATACAAGAGCTGAATCAGCCAAAAGTAGAGCAAGCCAGTGAAGTGGCTACCCAAGAGAGTACAAAAGGAAAGAAAAAAACAACGAAACCAGCAGAAAAAGTAACCGAATTGGCATTTTTAACATCTGGTGACAGTAATAATAAATGGGTGCTTAGCTTTAATACAAAAGGGCTTTTAAAAGGTGTTCGCTTGGTTGCAGAGGATAATTCTTGCGATGGGGAAAACACAAAATAATCTTTTAAAAACAGTCTTTAATTAAGGAAACTTAACCAAAACTCTATATGGCTAAAGCAAAAACGCAATATGTCTGTGTACAGTGTGGTGGTGTCAGCCCAAAGTGGCAAGGGCAGTGTCCCCACTGTCAAGCATGGAATAGCTTAACTGAAACATCCGTGCAAAGTGCCAATCCAAGGTTTGCAACGTGGGCAGCACAAACGACAACTGTACAAAATTTGAGCGAAGTTGAAGCTCAAGAAGTACCCCGTACCAGCTCAGGTTTATCTGAATTAGATAGGGTTTTAGGGGGGGGGATTGTTGCGGGTGCAGTCGTTTTGATTGGGGGGGATCCTGGTATAGGCAAGTCAACCCTATTATTACAAGCTATTGCACAAATAGGACTAGACAGAAAAGCGCTTTATGTTTCTGGCGAAGAGTCAGCACAGCAGATCGCACTTAGAGCAAGTCGCCTAGCAGTTAACCCAGTTGGGGTGCGATTATTAGCTGAAATTAGGCTCGAAAGTATTTTAAATACACTGCAACAAGAGTTACCAAATGTAGCGGTTATTGACTCTATTCAAACATTGTATTCCGATCAAATTTCCTCTGCTCCGGGTTCTGTTTCTCAAGTCAGAGAATGTGCAGCGCAATTGACACGTATTGCCAAACAAACAGGTATGACCATTTTATTGGTTGGACATGTAACAAAAGATGGTTCAATTGCTGGGCCACGAGTACTGGAGCATATTGTTGATACCGTATTGTATTTTGAAGGAGACAATCATTCCAGTTATCGGATGATTCGAGCCATAAAAAACCGTTTTGGTGCAGCAAATGAGCTGGGTGTTTTTGCCATGACAGATAAGGGATTAAAAGGTGTTTCCAATCCTTCTGCAATTTTTCTGTCTTCTTACCGAGACGATGTGGCAGGTTCTTGTGTCTTAGTGACTCAGGAAGGATCAAGACCATTATTGGTTGAAATACAGGCATTGGTTGATGATGCACATGGGTTTGCACCAAAGCGTTTATGTGTTGGTTTAGAGCAAAACCGTTTATCCATGTTATTGGCTGTCTTACATCGCCATGCAGGCGTGGCTTGTTTTGATCAAGATGTATTTTTAAATGCTGTTGGTGGCGTTAAAATTATGGAACCTGCGGCAGACTTAGCCGTGATTCTAGCGATGCAATCAAGCCATCGAAATTGGCCCTTACCTCAAAAAATGGTTGTGTTTGGGGAAGTAGGGTTGTCAGGAGAGGTTAGGCCAGTGACACGTGGGCAAGAGCGCTTAAAAGAAGCGTTAAAGTTAGGCTTTGAAAAAGCCATTATTCCCAAGGCTAATTTGCCTAGAAATTTAGAAGAATTTTCTGGTATGCAGATCATTGGGGTAGACTTATTACAAGAAGCGGTTGATTATTGTCGTTGAACGCTTATCTTGCTGTAGTAAGTACAAAAATATTGTATGAAATTTTATGTTGAAAGAATGATAAATTGTTTAAATTTACTTTAGCTGTATTTTGTTTACTTTTATTTGTTATTTATTATATTGTTTTTTATAAAGATAGTAAAAATCAATCTGTTGGTAACGTATCAAAAGAAATTGAACACGCAGAAGACTCTTCTGATCATGAGGATGCAGATCATGAAATCATTTCTCCTAATACATGGGCAAAGTTGCCTGAGTATCGAGCATTAATAGAATTTTGGCTTTGGCAAGTCATCATCCCTTTGGGTGGGCAACGTCATTTTGTTGGTGAACATGGGTTTGAAAGTGATGGTGTGGCAAAGCATTTGGGTATTTTTAAATGGCAATATAAACGAAGTGGCTATAACCCAATTTCTGCTCGTAAATATTTACAAAATCAATTTGAAGACTGGCAAAAGCAGCACTCAATTAATGAAGTACTGAAATACCGCCCTGATATTTTAAATAGAAATGTTCAAAAATGGGCAAATCTTCTTAATTTGAGTGAAGAAGAATGTGCTATTTTAAGTTTCGTTTTATTGTTGCATACTGATGGTGTTTTAGATGACTGTTGTGATTTTTTAGGTGAATTAAATAGTAATCAGTCTATACAGGTATTGTCTACACTTTTGCACATTCCTGAAGCAAAAGTAAGAATCGCTTTAAGCAGTAAAAGTGCTTTGTTTAATACAGGCTTAGTTAAATTAGATTTAAATGACGATTATCGACTAAGTAACAAAATTGATGTGTTGTCCAGTAGATTTGTTGAACTAATGGTATCAGAGGACATATCACCTATTGATATGCTCAAAGAGCATGTATTAAATGCTCCCCAAACCAATTTGACTATTGCAGATTTTGAACATTTGGGTGAGTTAGTTCCCGCTTTACGGCATTATTTGGCTAATGTGATCAAAGAGCGTCAGGTCGGTTGTAATATTCTTTTTTATGGGATGGCCGGGACTGGAAAAACCGAATTTGCCCGAGTTTTGGCACAAGCGTTAAATTTAGACTTATTTGAAGTTTCATGGGTAGATGATGAAGGCGACCCTGCTAATAGAAATGAGCGCTTGAGTGCATTAAGAGCAGCACAACATATTTTTGCTAAGCAGTCGGCACTGCTTTTATTTGATGAAATTGAAGATGTCTTTGAAACGGCACAAAAGGATTTTACCTTAAACAAAGCTTGGGTTAATCGTATGATGGAAAGCAATCAAGTGCCAACCATATGGATTACCAATAGGGTAAATTTGCTTGATCCTGCCATGATTCGTCGTTTTGATTTTGTGGTACAAATGTATCCACCTACTCGTAGACAAAGAGAACAAATTTTACAAGGGTTTGCTCAGGATTTCTTATCAAAAGAAGATATTCGAAAAATGTCTGAACACCAAAATTTGCTTCCTGCTTTGTTAGAGCGTTCACACAAAGTGACACATGCAGTAAAAGATGCTTTCCCAGATAAACAGGATCAGGCAAATTTATTTCAGCGCCTATTAAATAACACCTTACAAGCGCAGGGGTATGTGGATATTAACCATTTGCAAAAAGGGGTCTCAACACTGTATAACCTTGATTGGGTGCATACAAAACAAAATTTAAATGCCATTGCTCAAGGGTTAGCAAAAGCAAAATCAGCCAGTATTTGTTTGTATGGACCATCAGGTACAGGTAAAAGCGCTTATGTAAAATGGGTTGCAGATCAATTAGGCTTAGAACTTATTTACAAAAGAGCATCAGATTTATTGTCAAAATATGTAGGGGAGTCAGAAGCCCTCATTGCTGATGCTTTTGATGAAGCTCGTAGAAATAAAGCCGTTTTATTGTTTGATGAGGTAGATTCTTTTTTACAAGATAGAAGAGGTGCAACCCATAGTTGGGAAGTCAGTATGGTTAATGAAATGCTGACCCAAATGGAGCATTTTGAGGGTATTTTTGTTGCCACAACTAATTTGATGAAAAATTTAGATCAAGCAGCATTGCGTCGATTTGATTTTAAAATAGAATTTTTATATCTAAAAAAAGAACAAGCATTTGCCCTTTTTAATGCCTATTCTCAACAATTTCATTTACCTATTGTTGATGACCATATTAAAATTAGATTGGCAAGTATGCATACATTAACTCCTGGAGACTTTGCCGTAGCAGGGAAAAGACATAAAGTTTCCCCATTCACTTCAACAATAGAGCTACTTGAATTTTTACAAGAAGAGTGTGCAGTAAAAGAAAATGGTCATAAAGGGCAACTGGGCTTTATTTAAATGATAAAAGAGAATAATTGATTGTTTCTTTGAATATAAGTTCTTAATTGATATTGTTCGTGTAATAATAAATTGAATGAAATATTTAAAAAGTAAGTTTAAGTAAAATGAATGCACAAAAAAGATTAGCGATATTTCAAAAACTTTCTGAAACCATTACTGAACCGACAACAGAGCTTGTGTTTCATTCGCCATTTGAATTACTCATTGCCGTATTATTATCCGCTCAAGCAACTGATGTTTCAGTAAATAAGGCAACTAAGTATTTATTCGCTGTTGCTAATACGCCTCATAGTATGCTGGCTTTGGGGGAAGAGGGTATTAAGGAATATATAAAGAGTATAGGTCTTTATAAAACAAAAGCTGCCCATATTATGAAAACGTGTCATGATTTGATTTTTCGTTTTCATGGACAAGTGCCACAAACCAGAGAAGAGTTAGAAAGCTTAGCTGGTGTCGGCCGTAAAACAGCTAATGTTGTTTTGAATACCGCATTTGGGCATCCTACCATTGCAGTGGATACACATATTTTTCGTGTCAGCAATCGTACCCGTTTGGCTCCTGGAAAAGATGTTCGAGAAGTTGAAGATAAACTTGAAAAATATACCCCAAAAGAGTATAAGCAAGATGCACATCATTTGTTGATTTTACATGGGCGTTATGTGTGTCAGGCACGTAAGCCAAAGTGTGACCAGTGTGTGATTGAAAATTTATGTGAATACCCAGCTAAATTATTGTAGATTGTTTGTGTTTATAAAAAGCTTTCGTTACAATGATTAACCGTTAAATCACCATTTACTTTTAATTAAATGAAAAAGGTGGCAGTGTGAATTTTTCAAAAAAATTATCGTGTGTTATTTTGGTTTCTAGCCTCATATTAGGTGGCTGTGGCGATTCAGAAAAAGATTCTGGGTTTGTTAAAGAGGTGACACCAGCAAAAACAGATGGCCAAGTTGCTATGTTGTTGCCAGACTTTACTCAATTAGTTGAAAAAGAAGGTACTGCTGTTGTGAACATTCAAGCCAGCAGAATTATCAATACAAGGCAAACACAAGCGCCATCGGAAAGCCCATTCCCAGAAGATGATCCATTTTTTGACTTTTTTAGAAAACTGTTACCAGATAATCAAGGGTCTTTGGGCGTGCCAGAAACAGAAGAGGTGCCATTGTCTTATGGTTCAGGATTTATTATTAGTCCAGATGGCTTCATTTTAACCAATGCACATGTAGTCAATTCCAGTACACAAATTAAAGTCACGTTGAATGATAAAAGAGAACTACCTGCTAAATTGATCGGTTCAGATACACAGTCTGATATTGCCGTGCTTAAAGTAGATGCAAAAGATTTACCTATTGTAAAAATTGGCTCTCCACGTGATTTAAAAGTGGGCGAATGGGTCGCTGCTATTGGCGCACCTTTTGGCTTTGATAATACAGTAACGGCAGGTATTGTTTCAGCAAAAGGGCGTAGTTTGCCTAATGACAATTACACACCTTTTATTCAAACAGATGTTGCCATTAACCCAGGTAACTCTGGTGGGCCTTTATTTAACTTAAAAGGGCAGGTGGTTGGCATTAACTCTAGAATTTATAGCGGTTCTGGAGGGTTTATGGGTATTTCTTTTGCCATTCCAATCGATATTGCCATGAATGTGGCTGAGCAATTAAGAGCCACTGGAAAAGTGAATCGAGGTCAATTAGGTGTGTTGATTCAAGAAGTAAACTATGATTTGGCTCAGTCATTTGGTTTGGAAAAACCGATAGGCGCACTGATTGCAAAAATTATTCCAAATGGCCCTGCTGCGGGTGCTAAGCTAGAAGTTGGTGACATTATTTTAAGTGTAGATGGTAAAGCAGTTGAAAGCTCTAAAGATTTACCAATGATGATTGGTGCCATTGCTCCTGGACAAACAATCAAATTAGGTGTTTGGCGAGGTGGTAAGGAAATTAAAGCAGAAGTCAAATTGGGTGCAGCACCTTCAGAAACGACCAAAGCACCCGATATTTCTCAGTCAGGAACAGAAAATACAGAAGGCTTTTCTATCGGAGAGCTTGGTTTAAATTTAGGCAGTTTGACTGAGGATATCAAAAAAGACACACAACTTGATCATGGATTGCTTGTTTTACAAGTGACAGGAAAAGCAGCCAGTGCGGGTTTAAGACGTGGTGATATTATCTTGGCTGTGGGACAACGTGCAGTCAGTAGTGAAGCTGACTTTAAAGAAGCAATCAGTAATGCGACATCTGTTGCTTTATTGGTTAGACGAGCAGATGACACCTTATTCTTACCTTTAAAGATTAAATAACATCTTAAATTTTAAACAGCCTTAATTATTCAATTAAGGCTGTCATTTTTTGAGGAACATTATGTCAGTTCAAATACAAAGAGGCCCTATTATGGCCGATATTGCAGGATTCGTCCTTACTGAAGAAGAAAAAGAGCGTTTATTGGATCCTGCTATTGGTGGTGTGATTCTTTTTAGAAGAAATTTTGAGTCAGTCAAACAATTGCGTCAGTTAACAAAAGATATTCGCTCTTTGCGTACACCACACTTGGTGATCGCAGTAGACCATGAGGGCGGTAGGGTCCAACGTTTTATTGATGGATTTACTCGTTTACCTGCAATGGATGTACTGGGACATATTTGGCATGAACAAGGTTCAGAGAAAGCCAAACAATTAGCTCATACCATAGGTTGGGTTTTGGCTACTGAGCTTATTGCCAGTGGCGTAGATCTATCTTTTACACCCGTTTTAGACTTAGGTTGGGGGAATAATCAAGTCATAGGTAATAGAAGCTTTCACTCAAATCATGAGGTTGTCAGTATCTTAGCGCTTGCATTACAACAAGGTTTAAATCAGGCCGGTATGTCCAGTTGTGGTAAACATTTTCCTGGACATGGCTTTGTAGAAGGAGACAGCCATTATGTTTTACCAGAAGATCATCGTTCTTTAGATGAATTAATGAAACAGGATATTCAACCATTTATAGCATTGTCTCAAGAAAATATGGGTGCTGTTATGCCTGCTCATGTGATTTATACACAAGTATGTTCAAAAGCAGCAGGCTTCTCAAAAATATGGTTGCAGGATATTTTACGTCAGAAAATAGGTTTTGATGGTGTCATTTTTTCTGATGATTTAACGATGGAAGGTGCTGTGAGCGAAGGCACAATCAAACAACGTGCTAAATCCTCTTTTGAGGCCGGTTGTGATATTGTTTTAGTCTGTAACAGACCTGATTTAGTCGATGAATTAAGAGATGATTTTATCATTCCAGTTAACCCAAAATTAGCCAGTCGTTGGGAAAATATGTCTGTTTGTGATGAAGATATTCAGCATGCACAAGAAACGCTTCAAACAGAAGCATTTATCCAAGCCCAAAAAGAAGTCGCCGCTTTATCTACACCAAAAGATGTGGCAGGTGGTGTGAAGGTGGGTGAAGCTTATTAAAAATATGAATGAGTTTGATTTTATCCGACGGTATTTATTAAAAAAAATAAAGGCAGTTGATACTATTTTAGGGATTGGGGATGATGCTGCCATTATTCGACCTCAAATTGACTATGATATTCATATCAGCTCAGACTTATTGTTAGAAAATAGACATTTTTTTAAAAATACCGCACCAGAAGATTTGGCTCATAAAGTATTGGCAGTTAATCTATCTGATATGGCTGCAATGGGCGCAACGCCTCGTTGGGTACTTTTAAGTGTGGCATTGCCTGAGCTTGAAGAGCAGTGGTTAAAGAGATTTTGTGATTCTTTTTTTGCATTAGCCGATCAATTTAATGTAGAAGTTATTGGTGGCGATACAACTAAAGGTGCGTTAACCTTTAATGTCACCATCCTAGGGCAAACACCAAGAGGTAAAGCTTTAAAGCGTGATGCGGCCGAAGTTGGGGATGATATTTGGGTCACTGGTTCTTTAGGATTGGCAGCTGCAGCATTAGATCATATTTGGCAAAAAGTCGTCTTACCCGATGCAGTTTTTCAGGAGTGTGAGCAAGCGCGCTTAAGGCCAAACCCCAGAGTTGATTTTGGCAAAAAGCTTTTAACCGTAGCGCATGCTGCACAGGATATTTCTGATGGATTTGCACAGGATTTAAGTCATATTTTAAAAGCATCCAATGTTGGTGCTTGTGTGTGGTATGAAAAAGTGCCCACTCATCCATTTTTGACGCAATTAACGGATAACGCACAATGGCCACTCAATGGTGGGGATGATTATGAGTTGGTTTTTACCGCAGCTCCTGAGCAAAAAGATATGATAGAAAATATGGCGCAACAGACAGGTACTCAAGTCAGTCGTGTTGGCCAAATAGAAACTCAGTTAGGTTTACGAATATTCAAGCAAAATAACCAACCATTTTATTTACATTCTTTAGGATTTGATCATTTTGACTCAGATGAAAATTAACCCTACATTCTCTTGGTTATTAAAGCACCCAGTATGTTTTTTGGCTTTTGGTTTTGGTATGGGTTTAGCACCAAAAGCTCCTGGTACATTTGGTACTTTGCCAGCATTACCTATTGCCTTTGTGCTGTTATATTGGTGTTCTATTTCTCCTATTTTTCTTGCTTTATCCTGTGTCCTATTATTTGTTCTAGGCTGTTATATTTGTGCTTATACCAGTGATCTTTTAGGTGTCAGTGATTATGGTGGAATTGTATGGGATGAAATAGTGGCCATGTTGTTGTTGCTGTGTTGTGTGCCCTTATCATGGTTTTGGTGGTTAATGGCTTTTATTTGTTTTCGAATTTTTGATGCTTTAAAACCATGGCCAATTTCTTATTTCGATCAACATGTACATGGTGGCTTGGGTATTATGCTGGATGATATTTTGGCTGTAATCCCTTCCATTGTCGTGTTGTATGTACTTTCACTTTTTGTCACGATATAACGATTAATTAATCAGTTTCAGGAGAAAATGAGATGATTCAACCTCAATATGCAACAGTGGCCGATATTATTGGGCAAACGCCTCTGGTTTGTTTAAATCGCATGGCATCTCATACAACAAGTACGGTATTGATTAAATTAGAAGGCAATAACCCTGCAGGTAGTGTAAAAGATAGGCCTGCCTATCATATGATTTTGGCTGCCCAAAATAGAGGAGATATTAAGCCTGGGCAAACACTGATTGAGCCTACCAGTGGCAATACAGGTATTGCTTTAGCTATGGCCGCTGCTGTTATGGGTTATAAAATGGTGATTGTTATGCCAGAAGATGCAAGTGCAGAACGTTTACAAATTATGAAGGCCTATGGTGCTCAAGTGATTCTAACTCCTAAAGAAGAGTCTATGCCTGGTGCCATTAATCAAGCAAATAAACTTATTGAGGCAGGAGAAGGAGTGATGCTCAATCAGTTTGCTAATTCTGATAATCCTTTAGCACATGTGGTGTCAACAGGGCCTGAAATTTGGGAACAAACAGCTGGGAACATTACCCATTTTGTCTCCAGTATGGGGACAACAGGTACCATTATGGGGGTTTCAGAGTATTTAAAACAAAAAAATCCAAATATTCAAATTATTGGTGTACAGCCACAAACAGGTAGCCAAATTCCAGGAATTCGTAAATGGGAAGAGGAGTATTTACCTAAAATTTGTGATTTTAGTCGAATTGATGAAATTCGATATGTTTCTGGGCAACAAGCAGAAGAAACAACAAGAAAATTAGCAAAAGACGAGGGGTTGTTATTAGGCCCATCCAGTGGTGGTGCCTTAACCATCGCTCTAGAAATTGCACAAGAAAATCAAAATGCGACTATTGTTTCTATTGGCTGTGATAGAGGAGATCGTTATTTGTCTACAGGTTTATTTAAGTAATTATTTGATAAAATAAAATTAAAGATAAAAATCTAACTTTTTGTCTTAAATCAATAAACGGCTTATTTTTATTAAAAGCATATACACTGAGATTGAAATCGATTATCGTTTGTATTAGCATCAGAAATAATTAATACCTTCAAAGAATAGAAATGTGGTGATGCGCATGACTTTAGATCAGTTGAGTTTTGGCCAGATGGCGGTTATTAGAGCCTTAAAACCAGAAGCAAAACCCTTTAGGCGAAAATTATTGGCTATGGGCATTACACCTGGTTGTCGCGTTTCAGTAGTTAGAGTTGCCCCTTTGGGCGATCCTATGCAAATTGAAATGCGGGGTTTTCAATTATGTTTACGCAAAAGCGAGGCTGCTACGATTGATGTAGAGGTTTGCCATCATGAGTAAACACATAAAAATATCACTAATTGGTAACCCTAATTGTGGAAAAACCACTTTATTTAATGCTTTAACTGGTGCAAAACAAAGAGTCGGCAATTGGCCTGGTGTCACCGTTGAAAAGAAAACAGGTTCTTTAAAATTTAAAGAACATAAAATAGAAGTGGTGGATTTACCTGGTACTTATGCCATAGAAAGCATGCAAAAAGATGTTTCACAAGATGAATTAGTGGTTCGTAACTATGTTTTATCTGATGAAGAAACATTACTTGTTAATATTGTTGATGCTTCTAATCTACAGCGTAATTTGTATCTAACATTTCAGTTATTGGATTTAAATCGTCCAATGATTGTGGTACTCAATATGATCGATGTCGCTCAAAAAGAGGGGATTCATATTGATGTAGATGCATTACAAAATCAATTGGGTTGTCCAGTGCTTCCTGTCAGTGCCAGTCGTAAAAAAGGGATTGAGCAATTGTGTCAAAGCATTATTGAACACCATAAAACTAAACCCAATCAACAGACACTCACTTTAGGTATAGAACAAGAAACAATAATCAATCATTTCTTACAAGAGTTGCCTCAAGACAGCCAAATTCGTCAATTGAGTCGTTGGATGCTCATTGAATTAATATTAGGTGAACAGAATCAAATTCTTTTAACAAAAGAAGAACAAGAAAAGCTTCAAGCATGTCAGGAACAATTGGCAAGTGGATATTATGGTGAAATTGATATTGCTTTAGCAGGCGCTCGTTATGATGCGATTGATAACTTAACCAAAGCTGTGTTGAAAAAAGAAAGAGAAGCCAGCCAAAGGCTAACCAATTTTCTTGATAGATGGGCGCTTGGCAGAATCACAGGCATTCCTGTTTTTCTCATTATGATGTATTTAATGTTTTTACTTGCTATAAATTTTGGTTCCGCCTTTATTGATTTTTTTGACATATTGTTTGGTACTATATTTGTTGAAGGCACAACACATTTATTGCAATCAATGAATGCGCCAGCATGGCTTATTTCCATCATGGCAAATGGTTTAGGGGCAGGTATTCAAACAGTGGCCACATTTATTCCTGTTATTGCCGCAATGTTTTTGTGCCTATCCTTTTTGGAAGATTCAGGTTACATGGCCAGAGCTGCTATGGTTGTCGATCGTGGTATGAGAGCGATTGGCTTACCAGGTAAAGCTTTTGTGCCGATGCTGGTTGGTTTTGGCTGTAATGTGCCTGCCATTATGGGAACACGCACTTTAGAAAGCAATCGGGATCGTTTGATGTCTATTATGATGATCCCCTATATGTCTTGTGGGGCTCGTTTGCCTGTTTATGCCTTGTTTGCAGCAGTTTTCTTTCCTAAAAATGGTCAAAATGTTGTTTTTGGTTTATATATATTAGGTATTTTTGTGGCCGTTTTGACAGGTTTTGCACTAAAATATTCCATTTTAAAAGGCAAGAATACCCCCTTTATTATGGAGCTGCCTCCTTATCATTTACCAACAATTAAAGGGTTGTACTTACTTAGTTGGGAACGGTTAAAAAGTTTTATTATCCGTGCAGGTAAGGCTATTGTCCTAATGGTTACTGTGCTCAGTATTTTCAATTCATTAGGAACCGATGGTTCTTTTGGCAATGAAAATACTGAAAAATCTGTTCTTTCAACAGTAGGGCGGCAGATTTCTCCTGTGTTTTCACCAATGGGGCTTCACGAAGATAATTGGCCAGCAACTGTAGGTATTTTTACAGGTGTATTTGCTAAAGAAGCCGTTATTGGTACATTGAATTCACTTTATGCACAACTTGGTAGTGAAAAAGAGGAGGAAGAAGCAGCACCTTTTAGCCTGATAAATGGTGTGAAAGAAGCATTTGCAACTATTCCTGCCAATATTGCTGATGTCTTTAGCCATTTAGCTGATCCTATGGGCATAAGTAAAAATATGGCCGATGGCGATATTGAAGTGGTGAAAGAGGAAAATGCTGTTAATGATCATGCTATTACTCAAATACAATTAGCCTTTGGTTCAATCAGTGCCGCGGTTGCTTATTTGATTTTTATTCTTTTGTATACCCCATGTGCAGCTGCTTTAGGCGCTGTTTATCGTGAAGCGGGCAGTAAATGGGCCTTGATGGTCGCTACTTGGTCTTTTGTCATGGCTTGGATTTTTGCAACTGCGTATTACCAAATGTCTTTGTTAGGAACAGCAGCGTCTACTTCAGCAAGTATGTGGTTATTAGGGTTGTTGGTCATGATGATCATATTATTTGCTATTTTAAGAGCCTTTGGTAAAAAAGAGCTTGGTCTGTCAGATTCAGTAACAAATAGGCCAATTACTTCTGATGAACAAAATGGAGGATGTTGCTCATAATGTTATTGCTACAGATTAAAGACTATATTGAAGCAAATCACGAAGTTTCATTAAGTCATTTAGCTAAGCACTTTAATATTCCAGTCTCTGCTATGCAAGATATGGTGTATCAGTGGGTAAAAAAAGGAAAAGTAGCAATAGTACAAAAGAATAAAGAAACATGTTCTACTACAGAAAAAAGTAGTCAGGTGGCTTGTTCTGGGCAGTGTGGTGGTTGTGCTCAAACCATAAAAGAGACAAATCTTTCCGAGGTTTGGTATCAATGGTTGTAAGATAAGTATTCAGCATCAATCATATTGCATTCATAACGTAAAAAATAAAATCAGCGCTACACAGTAGCGCTGATTTTATTAAAAAACACCATAAATTTTATTATTCATCATCAGGTCTGTCTTCTGGAGGCACACCACGTAAAATCAATAAAGGTAATGTACTTTGGCGCATCACCGTTTCGGCAAAGCTACCCATTAATAAATGCATCAAACCTGTACGACCATGTGTACCCAAAACAAGTAAATCGGCTTGTTCACTTTCAGCAAAATCCACCAAAATTTGCGCCATTTCTCGAGCACCTTTATTTGACATGGCAAGATGACGGGCAATATTTGTGACACCAATTTCTTTCGCTGCTTCTTCTGCACGATCAAGAATTTTTTCGCTTTGTTCTATTGCAGCAGATTCGTAGTTTTCGTCCACTAAAAATTCAGGGGCAATTGCCATAAATTCCGTAGGATTAGCAATAGTCACTAGAGTCAATTTGGCAGAAGACATTTTTGCCAGTTCTGCAGCATGTTTTAATGCATTTAAAGACGTATTACTACCATCAACAGCAATAACAAGATTTTTATACATATTAATCTCCCTTTGTATTTTTTGATGTGCTAGAAATCGCAGTATAATAAGCAATTGCGATTTGCTCAATTGCTTTTACACTATATTTTGATTTTATACAAATTTATTGCTCTGTTGAGATAATTAATAATGGATTCTATACATTCTCGTCGTTTTGGAGGGGTTGCTCGATTATATTCTGATGCAGCACTTAATCGTTTTATGCAATCGCATGTTTGTGTGATTGGCTTAGGTGGAGTTGGTTCTTGGGCTGTAGAAGCATTAGCTAGAACAGGGGTGGGTACATTAACCCTTATTGATCTTGATAATGTGGCAGAATCTAATGTGAATCGACAATTACCTGCGATTACTTCACAATTTGGCATGCCAAAAGTAACTGCTTTAGCCAATAGAGTAAAAGAAATTAATCCAAATAGTGTGGTTCATTGTATTGAAGATTTTGTGACCGAAGAGAATATCCCGATTATATTTGCTAAGCCATTTGATTTTGTTATTGATGCGATTGATCAAGTCAGGGTAAAAGCTGCTATGGCTGCTTATTTTCTTCAGCAGCGCCAGCCATTTATTGTTTCTGGTGGTGCAGGCGGGAGAAGAAATGCAATGGCAATAGAAGTGGCCAGTTTACAAGAAGTAACCCATGATAAATTATTGGCGAATCTGCGTTATACCTTAAAAAAACGCCATCATATTGGGCAAAACCCAAAGGATTTTACCAAAGTGAACTGTGTGTTCTCACGAGAAAGTGTGGTAAAACCAAATAACCAATATTGTGAGACAAATGCGTCATTACAAGGGCTTTCTTGTGCAGGCTATGGTGCCAGCATGATGGTTACGGCAAGTTTTGGATTGTGTTGTGCTCAAACGGCTATCGATTATTTAAGTAAATCATCTAAAAATTAGAGGTGTTTATATAGATAGGGGTTAAATTTACGTAACTTTTCTTTTTGATTACTTAATTTATGATGAATGAACTGTTAAAATGTAGCGCTTAAGAAAATTTATCAGAAAATGGTTTATCGAATGAAAAAATTATTTATATATGTATTATTTTTGTTAGTCAGCACGGGGTTGGCTTTGGCTGCACCCGCATTACCAGGAGATGTACCCTTAACTAAACAGGAACGCCAAGCCGCAGCTAAGGGCTCTTCTGCATCCAATAGTAACAATACCAAAAAGGTAAGTACTTCAAAGAAAACAACGACAAAAAAACAGAATACAGCAAAAAAATCTACTAAAAAATCTACTCAATCCACAAAAGTAAAAAACACAAAAGCACAAACTCGTAAACAGGCCAATAAAAAAAGTAGCACAAAAACAAGTAATACCAGTGCTAAAAACACTACAAAGAAAAAAAATGAGAAAAAGGCAAGTGTGAAAAAATCAAATACAACAAATAAAAAAGCTGGCTCAAAGAGCAGTAAGAAAAACAATAAAAAATAAGTAGTTTAATATAATAACCGTCTAATAGATAATTAGACGGTTATTATATGTTTTTTTGAAATGCCGTTGTGTTAACTAAAGGGAATAAAATGCTTCAGTTATTTGCGATTTTTATCTGTGCAACAACATTGCTTGCTGTTGTGAATTACCGTTTTTTGGGGCTGCCTTCTACTATAGGTGTGATGGTAGTTGCATTACTTGCTTCCTTGGCGATGCAATTATTGGATTACTTTGGTTTTTCAGGTGTTGGGCATGAAGTTGAATTGCTCATGCATAAAATAGACTTTAATGATTTATTGATGAATTGGATGCTCGGTTTTTTACTGTTTGCCGGTGCTTTACATGTCAATTTAAAAGATTTAAAAGCATATTTGATGCCTATTGGGATTTTATCAACAGTTGGTGTGGTGATGTCTACTTTACTCATAGGTTATTTTAGCTATTGGCTTTTTGATTTTATGGGTATGCATATTAATATTTGGTATTGTATGGTTTTTGGTGCATTAATTTCACCTACTGATCCTATTGCTGTGTTGGGTATTTTGCGTTCTGCTGGTGCACCTAAATCGCTGGAAATGACTATTGTAGGGGAGTCTCTGTTTAATGATGGTGTTGCTGTTGTGTTGTTCAGCGTTATTTTAGGTATTATTCATGTTGGTAGTACGCCAACCATACAGGCTGGTTTAGGGTTGTTTTTGCATGAGGCAGGCGGTGGCGTAATTTTGGGTGGTTTATTAGGTGTTGCATCTTACTTGTTGATGAGAAAAATAGATGATTATCAAATCGAAGTGATGCTGACTTTGGCCGTTGTTATTGGTGGTTCAACTTTAGCTTCAACTTTTCATGTATCAGGCCCTATTGCCATGGTTGTTGCTGGTTTGATTATTGGCAACCCAATTAGAAAATATATCATGAGTGATACCAGCCGTCGTTATTTAGATGATTTTTGGGAATTACTTGATAGTATGCTAAATGCGCTTTTGTTTGCTTTAATTGGCATGGAAATATTGATTTTACCTTTTGATCTACAGCATGTTATTGCAGCAGGAATCCTTATTTTGTTGGTATTGTTTGCAAGATGGCTAACGGTAAGCCCAGTTGTTTTCTTTTCACCAAAATGGCGTAAAGTTTCTCGTGGCACAAAAGCAATTTTAACATGGGGTGCATTAAGAGGAGGGGTTTCTGTTGCTTTGGCTTTATCTTTGCCACTAGGGCCAGAACGAGAACTGATCATCACTATTACCTATATTATTGTTCTTGCTTCTATTTTGATCCAAGGGTTGAGTATCGGGAAATTGGTAAAAAGAGTTGCAGGAAAAACAGATAACACACTAGAAGTTTAATTAAGTAGCCAGATTATACTTATATATTAAAAAGTCCCTTAATAGGGACTTTTCTTATAAATGAGCTTAATTTAAAAAATTATAACCATAATTGAGGTTGTTTTTCTAACCATGTTTTAATTGTTCTTGCATCATTTGTTCTGGCGCTACTGTCTCGAGAATTAAGCAAAACAATAATCAAAGGTTGTTGTCCTACTTTTGCATGCATGACGACACAACGGCCAGCTTCTCTGATATAACCTGTTTTTTGAACATTAATTTCCCATAAACCTTCTCGAACCAAAACATTTGAGTTTTTATAGCTTAGGGTTTTTCCATTAACGTTTTCTACAAAGTCTTGAGTACTGGTACTGAAACGTCGAATGATTGGATAATCATAGGCCGCTTTAACCGCTAATGCTAAGTCAGATGCTGTAGAAACATTACGGTTATCCAGCCCAGTTGGATCAAAAAACACCGTATTACGCATTCCTAAGCCTTGTACTTTACGGTTCATTCTGGCAATAAATGCTTCTGTACCACCTGGATATGATCTGGCTAGGGCATGAGCCGCACGATTTTCACTACTCATTAATGCCAGTTGTAACAACTGGCGACGACTTAAAGTTGTGCCAATGCCTAATCTGCTGCCTGTACCTTTACGTCTATCGATTTCATCAGAGGTAATTGTAATCATTTCTTCCATAGGTAATTGTGCATCTAACACAACCATGGCAGTTATTAATTTGGTGATTGAGGCAATAGGGCGAACTGTTTCTGTATTCTTAGCAAATAATACATCCCCTGTTTTGCTATTGATGACTATAGCAGAACCAGAACTTAAGTCTGGTGTGGTCATTTGGGGCTGGTTAAAATGATCTTCTAAAAATGCCCCCAGAGGGTCTGCTTCAAAAGGGTCTGTATCGGCCAAACAAATGTTGGAAATACTCAAACTTAAGAGAAGCAACAAAGAATATTTGAAATTTTTCATTTGTTTTACCTATCAATTTTGCATGGGTATATAGCCTAATCATAGCTATATGGTTCTATATGGTCGGATATTAGCATAAAATAAAACAGTATATGTTTTATTTTATTGGTTATTTTTAATAAGTTAACGTATATAAACTTGAGTGATGCTTATTTAAAACAAAAATATTTTTCCACTTTAGCAATTTTTATTAATAAAGTCAGGCATTAGAGTGTAAATTTAGGTTAAATATAGGTTTTCAGTATGTGTGAGATCACTGATTTTATTATTAAAGGCAAAAGATTTGTTTTTGTGAGAGAAGGCATTGCTTAAATTAAAGCTCTTGAATAATATGCTCTTGGTGCCATCTTTAAAATAGAAGAGTAAATTAGTACAGTACAATTAGAAGAACCGATACTTAGCTATTTGTTCTGGAATATAACATTTAGAATATAAAATATGTCAATCATTGAATACGATAATAGTCCATTTAAACTACATCAACCTTTTGAACCTGCAGGTGATCAACCAAATGCAATTGCTCAATTATTAGAAGGCCTTGATATGGGGTTGTCTTTTCAAACCTTATTAGGAGTAACGGGTTCTGGAAAAACCTATACTATGGCTAATGTGATTGCCAGAAGCGGTCGACCAGCCATTATTATGGCGCATAATAAAACCTTGGCTGCTCAGTTGTATTCAGAAATGCGTTCTTTTTTCCCAGAGAACGCGGTAGAGTATTTCGTTTCTTATTATGATTATTATCAGCCAGAAGCCTATGTGCCAAGCCGTGATTTGTTTATTGAAAAAGATTCCAGTATTAACGAACATATTGAACAGATGCGACTATCAGCAACCAAAAGCTTATTAGAACGAAAAGACGTGATTATCGTTGCCACGGTATCTGCTATTTATGGTATAGGTGATCCAGGTGAATATCATCAAATGATTTTACATTTAAAAGAAAACGAAAAGTTGACACAGCGTGAGATTATTACAAGGCTCACTGCGATGCAGTATGATCGAAATGAACTGGATTTTGGTCGGGGTACTTTTCGAGTCCGCGGTGATGTGATTGATATTTATCCTGCTGAAAATGCAGATGAGGCTATTCGCATTAGTTTGTTTGACGATGAAGTAGAAAGCCTGACATTATTTGATCCATTAACTGGGGTGACCTCTCATCGGGTGGGGCGATATACTGTTTTTCCATCCAGTCATTATGTGACGCCAAGAGATACAGTTATCCGTGCTTGTGAGAATATTAAAAAAGAGTTAGCACAACGATTAAAGTGGTATAGAACAGAAGACCGTTTAGTTGAAGCACAAAGGCTGGAGCAAAGAACCCGTTTTGATTTAGAAATGTTATATGAAATGGGGTTTTGTAAAGGCATTGAAAATTATTCGCGTCATTTTACTAATAGAGCCGTAGATGAGCCGCCACCGACATTATTGGATTATTTACCTAAAAATGCATTAATGTTTATTGATGAAAGCCATGTCACTATTCCACAAATTGGTGCGATGTATAAGGGTGATGCTGCTCGTAAGCAAAACCTTGTGGATTATGGTTTTCGCTTACCTTCTGCACGGGATAATCGTCCTTTAAAATTTCCTGAGTTTGAAAAACTGATTCCTCAAACGATTTTTATTTCAGCGACACCATCCAAATATGAAGAAGAGCATCAAGGGCAATTGGTTGAGCAGGTTGTCAGACCAACAGGATTAGTTGATCCAGATATTATCATTCGCCCTGTATCTACTCAGGTTGATGACTTGTTAAGTGAAATTAATATACGTAAAGAGAAGAACGAACGTGTATTGGTCACAACATTGACCAAAAGAATGGCTGAACAATTAACTGACTATTATTCAGAAATGGGGGTAAAAGTCCGTTATTTACATAGCGATATTGATACTGTCGAACGAGTAGAGATTATTCGAGACCTTCGTTTGGGGCTGTTTGATGTGCTCGTTGGGATTAACCTTTTAAGAGAAGGGTTGGATATTCCAGAGGTTTCTTTGGTGGCGATATTGGATGCAGATAAAGAAGGCTTTTTGCGTAGCCACCGTAGTTTAATTCAAACAATTGGACGTGCAGCCCGTAATGTACATGGCCAAGCCATTTTATACGCTGATAGAATGACTGATTCAATAAAATCAGCTATTGATGAAACAAATCGACGTCGCGAAAAACAAATCGAATTTAATAAAGCGCATAATATTGTGCCGCAACAGATTATCAAACAAGTAAAAGATATTATTGATGGTGTTTATTCTGTAGACCATAAAGGTAAAGGTAAACAAAAAGTTAAGGCAATCCATTCCGAAGAAGATGCTATTGCTGAAGTGAAAAAACTAGAAAAAGCGATGCAAAAAGCAGCTCGCGATTTAGCTTTTGAGGAGGCGGCTAAAATTCGAGACCAAATTCGTTCTATCAAAGAGACCTATTTATTTGGACAAGAATAAAAAACACCAGCGAATTAAAATAAAATATATTCATGAAAAATTAAAATTGAGTAAGGAGAAAAACGTATGAAGCTCTGTATTATTGGTGCTGGTGCATGGGGAACCGCATTAGCCATACATTTTGCCCGCTATTTTCCTGTCTTTTTATGGGAGCGAAAGCCAGAATATGCGGTAAAAATGCAAGAAGAACGAGAGAATCATCGGTATTTAAAAGCTATTCAATTTCCAGAACAGTTGATCGTGACCAATGATTTAGAAAAAGCCTTAAATCAATCTACACTTATTTTATGTGCCACTCCAATAGCTGCTTTACGAGAAACTTTAGCGAAGATCACGCAACTTAAGCAAAATCATTTGCCTTTTTTATGGGCTTGTAAAGGTTTTGAGCGACAAACAGGGCTATTGCCTCATCAAATAGTTTCAGAAGAATGGCCTGAACATACGGAACACGGTGTTTTATCGGGTCCAAGTTTTGCTCAGGAAGTGGCACAAGGGTTGCCATGTGCAGTCAGCCTTGCTTCACTTAATACTCCTTGGCTAGAAAATTTAGTTCAAAAGTTAAATACGCCCATTATGCGACTATATGCCAATAACGATTTAATTGGTGTAGAAGTAGGTGGAGCATTAAAAAATATTATGGCTATTGCAACAGGTGTTTCTGATGGTCTAAATTATGGTTTAAATGCAAGAGCGGCTTTAATTACCCGAGGTTTGGCCGAGATTAGTCGTTTAGCTCAAGCATTGGGTGGCAAGCCAAGTACCATGATGGGGTTGTCTGGTATGGGGGATCTTATTTTGACGTGTACGGGTAATTTGTCCCGTAATAGACAGGTTGGCTTAATGTTAGCTCAAGGAAAAAAATTGTCTGATGTTCTCAATGATTTAGGACATGTTGCCGAAGGTGTGCCGACTACATATGAGGCAAAAAAACTATCTGAACAATATCAAATCGATATGCCTATTACTCATGCGCTTTGTGATTTATTAGACGAAAAAGTGTATGCAAAAGAATTGATAGAGTATTTGATGGGGAGAGAACCAAAATCAGAATATAATAAATAAAAATAAAGTGCACAAATATTAAATTTATGTTAAATATACGGCAAAATTTGCAAAGCTTTGTGAAAATAAGGTTTGTGAATTTAATATAACTTGATACCAAACGACACTACAAATGGAAGGAATCAGATGAAGAAGCTTGCCTTAGTCTTACTTACATCCTTGGCTTTATCGGCTTGTAATAATAAAGACAGTGCATCACCAAGCAGTGCTGGTACGCCAACTGATGGAAGTGCAGTCACTGTTGAAATAGGTTTTTCTGCACCCTTAACAGGTCCGCAATCACATTATGGACAAGAATATAAAAATGGCGTTGAAATGGCTATTGAAGAAGCCAATGCTGAAGGAATTAAACTAAACGGTTCTCCTGTTACGTTTAAATTAGTACCTGAAGATGATATGGCAGATCCAAAAACAGCTACCCAAGTTGCAGAGCGTTTGGTGGATAAAGGTGTCGCTGGCGTTATTGGTCACTTTAATTCGGGCTCAGCAATTCCCGCATCACAAATTTACAATGATGCCAGTATTCCTAATATCTCTATGTGTACTTCACCTAAGTATACAGAACTTGGATATGCTAATAATTTCCGTTCATTAACCAGCGATAAACAAAGCGGTAGTTTATTAGGAAAATATGTTATTGAAAAATTAGGTGCGAAAAAAATTGCCATCATTGACGATAGAACTGCTTATGGGCAAGGTTTAGCAGATGAGTTCGAAAAAGCAGTAAAAGATGCTCCTGGTGTGACTATATTAGCGCGTCAGTTCACAACTGATAAAGCAACTGATTTTCAATCTATTTTAACTGCAATTAAAAATGGTGAGCCTGATGTTGTCTTCTATGGTGGTGCTGATCCACAATCAGGTCCAATGGCAAAACAAATGAAACGTCTAGGGATTAAAGCACCATTAGTGTCTGGCGAAATGACTAAAACCCCAACTTTCATTGATATTGCTGGCCAAGATGCAGAAGGTACAATTGCTTCATTAGCAGGCTTACCTTTAGATCAAATGCCCCATGGCAAAGAGTATGCTGATAAATATAAAACTAAATATAATACAGAAGTAGCCACTTATTCTCCTTATGGTTATGATGCAACTAAAGCCATGATTCAGGCTATGAAAGAAGCCAATTCAGCTGATCCAAAAGTATACTTGCCTAAATTAAAGGCCATTCATGTAAAAGGCGTGACATCTGAAGATTGGTCTTATGATGATAAGGGCGATTTAAATAATGCAAGTTTAACCATTTATAAAGTCGAAAATGGTAAATGGGCAGTTGTTGAAGTTATTAAATAACAGATTTCACTGTACACGAAAAAAGTTGGTGTTTTTACACCAACTTTTTTTATTTCTTAACTATTTTGTTATCATTAAATGGTTAAAAATGACTTTATTTTTTATAAATAATTATTAAATTTTACTAAAATTATTTTTTGATATGTTACAATATCACGATAATTTTATATTTTATTTAAAATAAATTTTTCTATTAGCGAAGGTTGAGAAATTTATTTTATTTTTTTCTATGGGAAATAAATGATTTATTTTTGTGGTTTTTGATGAGAAACCACCTTTTTTACTCTATAAATACTATAAGTGTTTTATGTAAATACATTTTTATTGAGTTAATTGTTATTATTCATTTTGAATGGTGTTTAGTATAGGCTAATATTCGGGAAATTATGAGTAAATATTATTTAAATAAGTAAAAACCTATAAAATTAAATGAGTGGTAATAAAAAAAAATTAAAATATATTCTCCTCAAAGAAAAGAGCAATACAGGTTTTCTTCTCCATGAAATCATTCATGGAGAAAAATATAAATTGCAAGGGGGCTGTAATATTTCAATGTTAAAAGCTTTGGTTGACATTCTTCCTACTATTGATAAGGAAGATGGTTCTGATCATTCTATTACATATGATGCACCTATTTCTTTTAAAATCAATTATTATCTTAATATCCTGAATTATCGGATTGATATTAAATATATGATAGAAGACCCTTCTGTTATTAAAGGATTTTATATTTATACCAGATAAATAGTGTAGTTATAGTATTTTCAAAAATACTCATTGTTTCAACAGTGGAGATTTTTTTCTCTACAATAATAGATTAGCTTGTTAGAATTCTGGTTCTAAATTTGGGGGGTATAGCTCAGTTGGTAGAGCGTTTGCATGGCATTCACGTATTTTTCATATCATAACTAATTGAATCTACATCATATTACAAAAAAACGTTCTAATAAATGCTTACTTTTTATACAGCTTTAGAGCCTTTGTTTACGTTATCTTCTTTTGTTTTATTAGAACGTTTTAACTATCAAATCTTAACCAAAATCAACCCAAATTCTCAGCAGTAATCTACAATAATTTATATATACCAGAATACAAATAAACCAGTTTATATATATCAAAATGAGTTTTAATATATATAAATTCACAGTTTGCAAAAATCGTTAGTTTGCGCAATTCTGCAAATTGTAATAAATTACGAAATAAGGTGGAAAACTAATATAAATAGTCATGCTTTATATTATTGCCATCAATTTATTATTGGAAATAATTTATGAATATAGATTTGCTAAAACAAAATAATTGGAAATGTAATTCTAGAATGGATAGAAATCTTTGGAGACTTGTGTATATTCTCCCTGCAATTATTTCAATTTTGTTTTTTTTGCTTGATGGTGTTCAAATATCGGGTATTTTATTTTCTCTAAGTCTTGTCTATATTTCAGTATCTTTTATTCTAATATTAATGACTTTTCTTATAGCTAGAGATGCAAATTGCCCAATTAGTATTTGGGATGTTTTTCCTAGTATTTTTTTTCCAAAAGAGATCAAGGTTTTTTTAGATGCAATAGAGGTAGAAGGCAATACTATCCTCATAGCAGATGTTAAAGAGGTTCTTTTTCTTGGGCATCGTTCCAGATTCGGTCATGACAAGTGTTATAAAATTATTTTTCACAAATCGGCCGCCATGAAAAATATTTATATTATTGTTCGTAGTCCTGATGAAAAACATGAACTTAAACAAGAAAATGTTTTTATGAGTATGTTAATAAAATCAGGGAAAAAAGAATAGGCTGCTTTAGTTCCATGAGGGGAGTCGCCATAAACTTCACTTTTACACAATCCGTAAATTAGATATATCTGAATTCCGATGTACTATTGAATGAATTTCATAATAAGAGGGTTATAGAAGTGGAAGCAAATAGCTTATAATATGAACATAATTATTTAATCAATATTAAAAAATGAATCCTTTAATACTAGAAGCATCAACAGATATAGCCGAGGTAGTTTTATTTAGTTTCGATGGACTGCCTGAAACTTATACTAGTAATATAAAAGCTTTGGAGGAAGATAAAAAATTATTACGTATTCACACTGAGGCTGATGGGGCTTTTATAATACACCTCTATATTGATACTGATATACCTGAAGACCTCTTATATAATGTTGAAACTGAAATTGAGAACCAAGAGTTAAGACTGTATGATGGGCAGTTTGCATTTGGTGGAGCAGAGGAAATATGTGATAGTTTTTATGGGGATAGAATTGATATTCAACCAGGGGTGTATAAAGTTTCTATTTTTTCTGTTGATTATTCAGAGTTTGAAAATGATGATCGTATACAAAAATGTAATGATACCATTAGAGAAAAAACAATAGCCAAAATTGGGGAATCAGCTTATATTGAAGTTAGCAACAAAATATACAAACAACAAAATGGCTGTTTATTTACTTTAATACTTTGTATTATCGCTTCAATAATTTTACTATTTTCCTCACTATCTTATAAAATATTATGGATAATTGGCATTTTTATTTTATTTTTTAATATAAACAATATATTTTTTAAACAAAAACCTACCAAAAATGAAAAAATATTTTTTCAAATAAAAGATGAAACTGAAAAATTATATTTTTATCATTATATTGGTATGATGAAAAAGATAGATTAAAAAAACTCCTACACTATAGAAACCAAATTAATAATCAGCCACTCCCTATGTAATAGTCTTCTGTGTGTATCATAAATATAAATTTTAGTCAAATGTTCTTATGCTGATGAGTTTTTGTTAATATTTTGTCATGTTAATTTAAATGGCTAAATATAATGGAAAATTACCAGCAATCACTAGATTTAATTCCTAGACAAACTGATAACGGATTAATTCATCAAAGGGCTATTGATGGCTACATTAACGCTACTGCAATGTGTAAATCAGTAGGCAAGCAATTTGGTGATTATGCGAGATTACAAAGTACATCTGAATATATTAAAGAGTTATCCTCGGATACGGGGTTGCCGGATAATGTACTGATTCAAGTTTATAGGGGTGGCTACCAATCAGGAACATGGGTTCATCTCGATATTGCTATACATCTAGCTCAATGGCTTTCCGCAAAATTTGCAGTTCAAGTAGCACGATGGGTTAGGGAGTGGCTTTCTAGAGGTGTACAACAAGGTCATGCTATACCTATTCATATACAAAGATATTTGGCAAATAGAGGAAAAATTCCTCATACACATTTTTCCATGTTAAATGAAATGAATCTTCATTTGGTTGCTCCTTTAGAGCAGGCTGGCTATACCATACCAGAAAATATGGTTCCAGATATTTCTGAGGGCCGAGCTTTTTGCTCTTGGCTAAGAGCAAATAGAAATATTGAACCAAAAAATTTTCCAAAATATGAACACGAGTATCCTGATGGAAGAGTTGTTCAAGCGACATTGTACCCCAATGAATATTTAGCTGACTTTCGGTATCATTTTAATGAAATCTGGATGAAAGAGCATGCAGTAAGATATTTTTCAGGAAGAGATCAGAAAGCATTATCTTATGTAAACACCTTTTTATTGCCTAATAGTAATTAATTTTATGACATTTTCATGACGGGATATCCAGTTAAGGGATTTGCATAAATTATATATTAAAAAACATTCAATTATATAAATTAAAAAAAATTCAAAACGCATATTTTGTTTTTATCACCCCATCTCTATAAATGTAGTGTGGTAGATTTAGTGCTTAAGTAGAAAACTCTCACCATGAAAAGCTAAAAACAGTTGTTTTGATGTCTGAGGTAATAAATCAAATGCCCATTTTTCTGTTTTTAAAATTAACAATGGCTCCAAAAAAGAAACATCTATTGCATTTTTTAACTTAGAATTACCCAAACGATAAAATTTATCAGCTAATTGAAAGCAATTTAATACTATATCTTGATTTTTTTGTTTAATCTGCTGTTCGACAAAAAGCGAAAAGACCGTCATTTCAAAATGTAGCAGCCCCCCTTGCTTATTTATATCCTTTGTTAACTCAGGGAAAGTTTCTTTTAATTCTCTTAAAAAATCACTTCTATGTAACATAATAATCTCATTTTTTGCTGTTATTTCCAAAGTATAAATACTAAAATAAAAACAACAATAATTAAATAGACGAAAAACCATTTCGCTTAACAAATTCGCCTTATTTTTCCTCTAATGTAGTGTGGTAGAATAGGGTATGAAAAAATTAATGAGCCTTTTTATAAAATGGTGAGAACAAAAAGAAATGAATAAAAAAGTAATAAAATGGATACCTGTTTTTATAATTAGTGCTATTGCTATATTTTTAATTGCCACAATAGTAGATTACAAGATCACAAATAGACATTTTTCAGAATTTTGCAACATACCAAAAGATGAGAAAATCACGGTATCTCAGATAAAGCAATATTTATCAGAAGACGAGAATAAGAAGATTAAACTTATGCAAAACTCACCTGATTTTTTTACAATCTCCACAAAAACAAATCTCCTTAAATGGTCTTGTTTTTGTAACATGTATATAGATGCTGACGGGAATATTACTTCATCTAAGATTGTAAAATATGATTAATCATTTGGAGCTATCATTATAATAGCTCCTTTTTTTGCTATTTATTACTTTCTCTAAACTCATCAATCACCTGACCATAAACTTGCCATTCTGCTAATTCGTCTCGCTGTTCGTCAGAGATTTTTCCCATTTTTGTATATCTTTCTGCACATTGTTGGAGTAAGTCCCAGCTTTGGGTAGTGGCTTCATTAGATGCGCTGAGGCTGGTGGTGGTAGTGGATTGCTGACGTTTAAGACTGGTAATTGTTTGGCGCAACCTGTTAAGCTCATTATCAGCATTGGCAGCAGCAAGCTTAGTATTTTCTTTTTCATTGATCAATTCCTTCTGTTTTTGTGCATGTTTATCAATTGCAGCTTGTTCTTTCTTACGTGCATCTTCTGAAGCTTTAAGAGCTGCCACAGTCTCAGCCTGAATACGTTTGGCTTCACTTAAAGCCCAGTCTTTTTTTACATAATCTTGGCCAAGCCAAATACAAAATAGGCCATACACAGCAATAATCAAAAATATAAGAATAGGCTGTCAATATTTAAAAAATAATTTAGCAATATTAAGTCCCAACCCTTAAAAACCCCTTGCGGCTTGAAATTAGACGTTTACGTTCATAAACTCCATCACCATCACGACTATCCCTTAAGGTTCTCCTCACTATATTGTTCACATTTAGGCCCTGAGTATGAAAGAATTGGATCGATAGAAAAGTTAATAATTATTGTTAAGGCCAACATTAACAATACATGCTTATTTTTTATTATATATATGGCCGATACTATCCTCAAACAAAATGCTATAAAACATATTATGAGCATTCCATATATTGATAAATAAGCCTCTCCTAACACAACATGTGGGCAATGTGAGCCTGAACTAACGAAGAAAGCATAAAATACTTCATATATTGATAATAAAACCATGAAGAAGAAGTAAAAGTATAGAAAGTTTAGCCATGCAATTTTTTTCATAAGATAGTAACCATAAATTTCTAGAACAATATCGAATAACTTTATTCATTACCATAATCAAGTGGCTCAACTGCTTCTGGTGGCGGTGACATATGAAGCTCAAGAACTCTTAATGGTTCGCATATTTCCATATCTGGAGCTGAATAAAAAATAATTGGGAAAACAGAGAGATTTATAATCATAGTTATAACTAAAGCCACTATTACATATAGTTGCTTGTTTTTTATTAAGAAGAATAGCATACATAAGGATAATAGTATTCTTAGGCAAAATGCAATTAAGCATATTGTCATTATTTTTTCTGCTGATATAAGTCTTGGGCAGTGACCAGCACCAAGTGTAGCCATACTACTTAATGCCGTAGCTAATATTTCAGCACCAGACAGGACAAGCATAAATATGATGTATAAGATGAGAAAGATAAACCATATGTTTTTTTTCATGAGAATGATTTTACCATAACATAAAGTAATTTTTTAGGAAGTGACTATGAAAATACCAATTATATGCGGCCTTGTGCCGTTTTTTTTATTGCTGTGTGGTTTGTGTTCAGGCGGTGCTTTAGATGATTTTTTAAAAGAACCATGGACCCCTTCGGGGCAGGTAATTGTACATGATCAGGACACTATAGATGTTATTGCACAAATGACACCAGAAATTAAAGATATTTTAGATGTAGTCAAAAGCTTAACAAACAAAGAAATTGAATATGTTTTTGTGACCAAAAAAGGTGAGCCATTTACGGCAAGCGGTTTAAGGTCAGCATGGAATAGGGCTTGTGAAAGAGTGGGGATAAAAGGAATTACTTTAAAAGATATCAGGCCAAAATCTTTAACAGATGCATCTTTATCAGGTTTTGAACTTAAACAACTTAGCGTGATTGCTGCCCATAGTGATACTAAGACAACGGAGGGTTACATCAAGAAAAAAGAAACGCCAGTTAGTGAAGTAAAACTAACTTTACCCGACAAAAAAAATGACGTATAATCCGTCCGATATTAGAATGCGTTCTAATATTGTTTAATAAGCCAGTTTTGATATTTTTACGAAATCCTTACTGGTATTGTCTTTGGGGGTATAGCTCAGTTGGTAGAGCGCTTGCATGGCATGCAAGAGGTCAGCGGTTCGATCCCGCTTACCTCCACCAAAAGAGCTTTTTATATCATCAAATTAGGTCACTCTGCCAAGTGGCCTTTTTTAATGAAATTTGTTTTGTGCCAATTTTGTGCCAGCCTTTGACACGTTGTTGGCAACGTCTAGTAAAAACGTTGTGCTTAAATGAGCATATTTCCTCATTGTTTTCGGACTACTCCATCCTCCTAATTCTTGAAGTTCATACTGTGAGGTTCCTGACATAATATGTCTAGTCGCCCATGTATGCCGCAAATCATGAAAATGAAAGTCTCCAAGTCCAGCACGCTTAACTGCTTTTTTAAATGCACTTGCATTAGCATTTTTGATGGGCATGTCTTTATAGGTAAAAACAAATAGTTTATGTTTTTCCTTCTGGGACATGATTATATTTAAAGCATCATCATTTAAAGGGGTTCCAATTGATTGTCTTGTCTTTGACTGATCTGCATGTGTCTGGCTTGGCAAAAGGAATACATAAAATGGCTTTATATCCAGCAGTGGTTAAATCAATAGACCGAGACAAAAGAAAAGTTAAGTTCGAAATGGAAGGGTTTACCAGTGGCGCTCATGAGTTACCTGAAGCTGAGTTGATGTATGCGTTTGGTGATAGGCCAGAGAATACAGAGGTAGAAATCATAGTCGGTGATTTAGTCTGGGTAGATTTCCTTTATGGTGATCAAAACTATCCGATTCTTGTGGGTAGGCGTAACAAGGCATCTGAAAACATCATAAAGCTTCGTAAATGGCACCATGAGAATATCGAACTTAATGCAGATCAGGAGGTGACAATCAAAGGAACAAAACTCATACTTGATTTTACAACTATAGAAGTAAAAGGGGTTTCAGAGTTTAAAGACGAAGCAACGTTTGTCAGTCAAGCCAATATGAATGGCGGCATTGCGAATACTGGTGAAGGTTCAGAAGGCGTTGAGGCCAAAGGCGGCTTTAATGTTAAAGAAGGAAAACTAAGACATAATGGTACGGATGTTGGTGATACTCATAAACATTACGTCAATACGGTTGGAGCCAATACGGGGGAGCCGATATAAAACAGGGTTTTAAATTGTTTGAAAATAAATTCCATTTAAATTATAATCGTGTTTCATTTATCCTTTTTGGATTACAGAAGGAGAGCTATGTTAGCCAAATTTTTGTATATCCTCAATTTGTGCTTAGTGTGTCACCATTAAGTCTTGATCGGAAGAGGATAGATTGAGGCTACGAGGATTTAAAAGTGGTTAACTACCGTTATCTAACTTTTCTACCTTGAGGTGACACTCAAGGGTTGCCTTTTATGGAGAAGGAGTAGATCAAGGCTAAACCTTCGGGGGTTAAGTTGGGTGCTGTTCGGGGTACCGGCAGTTTGTTAAAGCTCAATGATGACTATGCAACAAAAACTTCTTTCCGCCTCACCAATTATGACTCTTACACCTTTTGCTCTGTTTGTTTTCTTTCAAGGGAAATAGAAGTTTTCCCTGACTTTGCTACGACATTATAGTCTTTATATATAGCGAATATCATAACTGTGCCAAGTGCTAAAATAGCCGTAATAAGTACAGAGCTAGATACTCCACCTGCTGCCACAGCACCTGCTATAGCACTGGCTCCCCCAGTGAAAGGTATTGCAGATGCACTAGCTATTAAAATAGCTAGTGCAAACTTACTCATAGTAGTAATTTTCTTTGCATTAATAATGTGCTTGGCTAAAGCTCCTTCAACAATAATTAAGTTCTCTTTGTTACGTATTGCTGTTTTTAACTCTTCTTTCGTTTTGACAATTACTTCATTTTTAATGTGTACCATAAGTTTAACTTTCTAAATTATTTATTTTTATTATAGCACATTGGGATTGAATTGTGTTTGGTGCTTAAAAATTAATCAACTGAATATATCTAATTCAATCAACCCATATAACAAACTTATCCACAGCTTTACTCACTAAAAATGTGGGTAAGTCATACAAGCGAACACTCAAATAAATCAACCGTTACACGTTAGATAATATCTTTTATTTAACTGGTTCTATAACGGGTATCGAAATGACTGATTTAATAATCGATTACGACAAACTACAAGCGGTCTTTGATGCGTTAGTGATTAAGAATGCCCAATTAGATAGAAAATCACAGCAAATTGGCCTTGCTTTAAATCGTGCTAATGGCAACTTAAAAGTGGCTGAAAATGGCGTTCAAATCTCCAAACCCTATAAGAGCATGGGAACAACCCAGATTTGTGTCATTTATGAGTTAAGTGATGATCAAACTGTTAAAGAGATTTTTGCAGATCAGGAGCAAGAGGACTTCAAAGAAGAACCCCAAACAAACAATCAAAACGAAGAAACAACCATATCACCTGAACCTGTACAAGCAGATAGTGACTATTTAGAACCAACTACAGAGAATAAAGAAGAAATCCCAGTAGAGACTTCAATGACTCAGCCAGAAACGGTTCAAGAACAATCAACCGTATCGCAAAGTACCATTGATCTACTAAATAATGTTTTGGCTGGCAATATAAACTTAGACGATGACACATTATTCCCAAGCCTTGAACAGGCTGTTATAGAGGTCCAAGGTACAGAGTATGAGTCTTTAGCAGAAAAGGCCATAGGTAAATATACCGAGATATTGCTGGCGGTGCCAATTGCAGAGAATTATATAATGAAAGAGGCTTCAGTTTAGTATTTTTATATTAGAAAGTACATTGGCTTAAAAATAATTAAATATATTTATGTATTTGTTATATATATACTCGTTTAATGTTCAATTGTTTTTAATAACAAGGAGAGTTAATGAGTATAGACCAAGAGTTTTACTCTGTTCGGAATAAAGACATTACAATGGTTGGGCAAAATATTGGTATGACCCAACCAAGTGTTCCAGAATGTATTAAGTCAAATTCTGAATTGGTCTCTTTTTTTGAAGGAGTTTATAAAAAAGGGTTTTCTAAACATGGGGAATATTACTTATTGAATTTTTTTTGGCGTGAAGCAAAGTCACTAAATGAACAAGGGAAAATAGAAAAAGGCGTTTTTATTCCTGACTCACATTTAATAGAAATAATTTTTGAACAGAGAAGGCAAGTAAAAAATGGTAAACCTTCAAGATTTGAATCATTGTTTGCATGGGATAATATTGATGATGCAAAAGAGTTTTTAGAAAAAAGGGATAAAGAGAGTCCAAATAAGTATGCAATATTTAGGGTAAAGGCATTAAGTAAGAACATTCACAAAGGTGATATGAATCTGCTCCATAGAACTAACTCATTTGCAGTTGCAATGCTTTATGCAGATGATTATTGGGATGGAAAACCAAATATCTCTATTCCTCCTAAATGGGAATATTTACTGCCGTTGCCTGTCAAAGTTGTGGAAAGGATGGAAATTTAGATTGGCATTATTATAGAAAATGCTGATTTTAGGCAGCGAACACCAAAATTATGACATAGCCTCACATGGGAAAATTCCTTGTGAGGTTATTTTCTTTTTGGGGTACAAATAATGGTGTTTGATAAAGCAGACTTAATCAGCAAGCTTAAATTGCTTGGTGAATACAGAACAATAGTCAAAAGGCTAACAACAGAGGGGTTAAATGCACTGCAAAAACTACCTCTTTTAAAACGACTGAACGAACTAAGGTTATTACTTGGTGCCGCTCAGATTGCAAAAGAACCCACAATGACTACAGAAGAACCCATACAAAGAGAAAGTGAGGCAGGTGTAACCATTCCACCTGCCCGATTTCGGTTTTGCGATTGGCTCAACGAAAGAACGTTATCAATTATTAAAAGACATTAGAAACACCTGTTATTCCTTGATGATTCTATTTCATCAGCAGTTTTCAGAGCTGAAACAATGGAGTTTGTCCGATTTGGAATCATTTATTGATAGCCAGTCGTATCAAGACTATCAGACACGGGAAGAGCAGCGTTTTGAAAACAAACAAAATGAAATTGTTTCTATTCAAAAGACCATAGCCAGCAGCATTCAAGCAGTGATTAAACAACTCGCTAATGTTGCCTCTGTGATAAAGATCATTTTAACTCCCCAGAAGAGTATATGCAGACATTGTCTCATGAGTTGATTCATGCGACAAAAAATAAGGCTCCCCAATTTGGTGTAGGGCATGTGCCTAATTTTGGTAAGGGCGACTATAACTATGGTATGGAAGAGTGGCGAGCCGAGTTAGGCTCAGTAGTTTTGATGACAAGCCTAGGAGCTTCTTTTGATACCAAAAATAGTGCAAGTTATGTTCATGAGTGGTCTGATAGTGATCGTTGGTTTCAAGAACTAACAGTAGAAGATAGAGAATTAAAAATAATGCAAGCTATTGAAGCTGCAAATTTTTTACGAGAAAAAGCAGGGCTTAATAAAGTAGAGTTTTCAGAAAAAGAACTACAAGAATTAAAAGAGATTAATGAAGCTTTCCCTGAGTTGCCTAAGTCCCTATTAAAAGAGCATGGAAAGCCGTTAGCGTGGCTAAAACACAGCTTGGCGTTGTTGAGATTCCAAGAAACTCAAATAAAGGCAAGGACGTAGAGAAATACTTATCCTCAATTGGGTTAGGTGGTGGCTACGCTTGGTGCATGTCCTTTGTGTACTGGTGTGTAGAGCAAGCAGCCAAAGAATATAGAACTGCAAACCCGCTATATAGAACGGGTGGTGTTCTGATGCAATGGAACCAACGCCAAAACCTCAAAGCTTCAAAACCAATGGCAGGGGATATCTTTATTATGGACTTTGGTAAGGGTACAGGTCATTGCGGTTTTGTCACCAAGGTCGAAGGTAGTTATATCTTCACCATTGAAGGAAATACGAACTCTGCAGGGAGCCGTGATGGTGATGGGGTTTATGAACGTAAACGCCTTATCTCAAGTTGCAAGGGGTTTTTAAGGGTAGGGACTTAATATGGCTAAATTATTCCTTAAATATTGGCAACCTATTCTTATATTTTTGATTATTGCTGCGTATGGACTATTTTGTGTTTGGCTTGGTCAAGATCATGTCAAAAAAGACTGGGCATTATTGGCGACATTTCTGCTCTACATAATGTCACTTTATTTAGCACATCAATATTTTTGCAGGACATCGTATCAAAATTTTCAGCCTGAGCAAAAGATAAAAATAGTAATGGTAGTAAGATTAATTTTTTCATGCCCTATTCTACCACACTACATTTATAGGGATGGGGGAAGAATAATACCTATTATTCAAAAAAACAATTTATTTGTGTTGCTAGTATTCTTTTATTTATACATAATAATAAAATATTATTTATAAATATATGATAAAAATATTAGGAAATATAAATGAAGAGAGAATACCCTCCATTATTTAGCCCTGGGATAAAAAAAATAACTATGGAAGAGATTGATTTTTTACTGAAGGAGCCTTTTCCAAAAAGCGCAAAAAGAGAAATATTGTTTAAACAATTTTGTCAGTTATTCTCAAAACTAAAAGAATTGGGTATTCCTTTAAAAATTTGGATTGATGGCTCGTTTTGCACAGAGAAAGAAGAACCTAATGATATTGATATTGTGATTGAAATTGCAGAGGAAATTATTAACTCTTTGCCTCTTGATAAGCAAAAACAATTAGATATTTTATTAAACAATAAAATAAATAAAGTAGTATATAATTGTGACACATACTATGTTGCAAGCGAGAAAGTTCATATGCTTTCTTATTGGAGGGGGTGGTTTGGTTTTTGTCGGGATGGAGAAACAGCAAAAGGATTTCTTGTCTTGGAGTTTAATGTATGAGCGCTCTTGAGCAGTTAAGAAATAGATTAGAAAACATCAACAAGCTACTTTTTGATGAAAAAAGTACATTGCAAAATGACCCAAATAATTTTGCTTTAAAATTGAGCGTTCGTTCATTAGAAGATCATGTTTCAGATTTAGCTAAACAAATAGAACTTGCGGAAGCAGAGCAAGAAAAATCTTTAATAGAGTTACGCTTAATTGGAGAGCAAGTTAAAAATGGATCTATACCACTAAAATTATTATCTAAAATTGCAAGCCCTTTCAGTTCTGCTGTTACAAATGCTGCCTTGAAATTGCATAGTAATAACAAATATACTCCAGATAGGGAAACTATTGATAATTTTGAACGTAGTTTAGATTTGAGATTATCTTCTTTAGGAGTAGGCTCAACAAAACTTTATATCACAGGAAATGTGACTGCCGATCTTGGCGGCGATTCTTTTTTGCCGAATACATTAGAAACTATTTTTGCTTTATTAAATGCAAATGAAGAAAATTTCTATGATCTTGTTCATCATATTGGATATAAAAGTGCAAAGAGCATCGAAGAGTTTGTATCTGTGTTAGATAAAGAAAATTTAAGTGCGGATTGCTCTTGGTCTAATAAGAATGGTGATGAATTTTTCTGGAAAGGTAGAAAAGAAGAAATTACAAAAATTAAGTATCTATTAGAAAAAACTGATGAGCCAGAAGTTATAGAGATTTCAATCAAAGGTGTAGTTAATTTACTAAGTGAAACTGGTAGAATTGAAATTACACCTGATAATGAGCACAAGATAAAAGTAATGTATAAGAGTGATTTATTCCCCCAAGTTGCCAAATTAAGTCTGGGAGATAGAGCTATTTTTAAGATTGAAAAAACCTCTTTTTTCAACTCCACAGTTAATGATTATGTTTATAAATACAAATTGCTTGATGTTTTAAGCTAAATTCAGTTTACAATTTTTTTATAATGTTTTAACTAAAATAAAAAATCTATTCCACATCTGCCCCTACACAGAAGACTATTACATAGGTGCCCATAAAGTGGCAAATAAGGGTTACAAACCATTTTTAAATGCTTCATTAATAGTTTGCATAAACAAAAAAGACCAGTAAGATTGAATTAAAACTATTATGATAAGCCCGTAATTTTTTCCTTGTATAGAAGGCAAACCATATCTATTTTCTTGCTTATTTCCAGAAGCAACACTTAAAATAACCGCAAATATAACGATTATAATAGCAGTAATCTTTGCAAGCACCAGCAACCCAGTAGTAATTATTATCATAGCAGCAATCAGATAAGAACGATTAAAGTCATGTAGGCGCAATACAGATGCTCTAAAAAAAATAATTGTTGAGGGAACTAAAAAAATTACTAAAAATACTTCAGCACCTAGTAGGTCATAGCCATTAGATACTGTATAACCTATTAATTTATAGGTTATATCAAGAAAAAATGCATATAAATATATAATAGATATAGCATTAAGGAAGTTCAATCTCCCATATCGACCATTAAATCGAAAACCAATTAAAGGTGGAGCTTTAACAGTATCATTAGACATAATATATTTTTATCCTTTGTGTTTTTATAAGATATTTAACTTGAACTCAACTATTATTTTTTATAAACCCCTTATTCTATTATGACACTCATGCCATGGTACATCGGAATTCAGATATACCTAATTTACGGATTGTGTAATAGTGTAATTTTAAAGCGGATCAATGTGGGTCTAAAACAGCCTATTTTTTAATTAACATAATATAAATTTATAGATAAGTATATGTAAGTTTGCGCGATTTTTGGCACAGTTTTGCATTTATTTTGTCATAGAGAAAATGACAAAACCAACGCTAAAATTAACGATTTTTTTGTCACTAATTAATCATTTTTCTTCGGTCAACTCTGTGATACCATTTTCAGATTGTAAGCATGAGCGGACAGCACTAAGTAATTTTTCCATCTTTTCTTTTCTGGTATCTTTACCAAATAAACGATTAAAAAATCTCCCCCCTTCAACAGACACAAAGACTACCCATATATCTATTTCCTCATCTTCGTTACCGCAGCAAACATATAATCTATAATCATCATCTTTTACCCAAATCACACGACCAAAATCTTCAGAAAAAACATCAATAATTGTAAAACCCTTTGTTGATAGTTCTTTAGCTAACCACTCAGTAAGCTTTTTTCCATATCTTTTCGGATTTACTTTTTCGTCTTCACCTGGAATGACTGGAAAAAGATTTGATTTGAACCTTAGATTGGAAGAAAACATATATTCCCCTTAATCCTTAATTAAATAACGTATAGTTTATCAGTTTTTCTTCACAAATTTCTTATTATGACACTCATGCTGTTTTGGGTAATAAGTCCATACGCTTTCAATGGAGCAAGGTTTTAATCCTAGTTCAGCCATTCTGGTATCGTGTTCAGATTTGGCTTAAGCTTGTTGAGTAAGATCATCTGTCATGTATTCAGCCCATATATCACGGTTTTCAGGCGTATCTGCGACATTTCCAAGCCAGTCCTTATAGTGACTTCATTAAAGTAGATAATGCTTACAACCCATCCTAGAGCCTTGGCTTTTTTAGCTAAGATTTCAGTTCTTGAATCGTTTTTGTATTTAATAATAGATATGCTACTGGGAGCAGCATAAGAGAGTATTTCTTCTATGAATGAAAAGTAAGAGTTCATATATATAGGATATCATATTTTTGTGTGCCAAATTTGTGCCACAATTATATTTTACATGGTTGCAAAGCCTTTTAAATCGTTGTATTTGCTTTTTGTGCAAGGGGCGCAAATTATTGATTAATAAAGGTTTTAAAAGCTAAGGTGCTGCATGGCATGCAAGAGGTCAGCGGTTCGATCCCGCTTACCTCCACCAATATCTATAACGGTTTTAATAGTATTTAAAAAATCGATATTAAAAAGTTCTTCTAATAAGAATTAATATTTGTTTTTTCTATGCTTTCAACATGATAAAAGTCAACCTAAATTTTCAGTAATAATCTAAAATACCAATTTATTTGCATAAAATTTAAATAATAGGGATGTAAATACAATATTTTATTTTATTCGATATTTTACCAATAGCTATATTTAATGTTGATTTCTATTATTTTTGTTCACCTCGTCTCTATAAATGTAGCTGTGGTAGAATTGGAGAAGAAAAAAATTAATATCGGAAAAAGGGACGAAATGAAGAAGATATTAGTCGTCTATTTAATGTTTATAAGTTTATCTGCATCCGCCACGGTATAAATGGATGGGTTCTGTATAGAAGAAGGGTGGGCTGAAATACGCGTCCCTTATATAGGTATAGCTTGCGTACTACCAAATGGAAAGTATTATGAGATTTTTGATTTATATAACAATAGAGATAAAAGGTTTCAATCCTTATTTATAACATATTCAGGGAAAAGCCCTTCTCCAAAGCAAATACAAAAAGCTAAAGAGCAAATGAGTAAAGATGGATATACAGTAGATTAGATGTTAAAGCTCCTGAGTTAAAGGAGTTTTTATTTATGCCTTAAAAGTTACTAATATTTTTTCTGCTTTTGAAAAAAAAGTATCTATAAGCTTGTGCCATCTATAACCACTCCATTCAACTTTAAAACGACCATAAATAATATCATCCATCAAGCCTTTCGGATGAAATATTTCGTGTAGCTCATCTAAAGCTTTTTGTTTGTTTTTAATATTTATATCTGTTACTAAAATACGGTATTGCCTTTTAGTCTCGCCTAGCCAATAATTTTTTTTATTTCGTTTTAATAGCAGAATAATGATCTTATATAATGTTTCCAAGCTCATCTTGTTTATCATAAGTGTTCTTAATAAAAATATTGATAACGTTTAGATGTTAACTTTATTTTACTCAGTATTCAACTCAGCAAGCCGTTTCTGAAGTGTTACTATTTAATGGCCTAGTTGGTGGTTTTCTGCAACCTCTTGATCTATAACGGTTGGCGCATCAGCAACTCTGGTGTTGTCGGGTAGTTCGTTGGTTGCTGCTGCGTCATGGAACAATCGGAAAATGGCAGACAAGTCACAATCATTTTATACATATATAGGAGCCTCTTAAATAATTATTTGACCTTTTTCTTTTACTACTTAAACACTTTATATACTATTAAGCGGTGAAAATATAAGGTTTATATCAAGATATATTGATCAATTTTATATATTTTATACATAAAAATTTTATAAAAAAATATAAAATTTTTGTTTTTTGTTTTATATAATGTTAATATAAAATCACCATTTTATAAATATAAAGGAGAAGATGATGGGCCTGTTATCATGGATAATATTTGGTTTGATCGCAGGGGCATTAGCGAAATGGATCATGCCTGGTAAAAATAATAGTGGTTTAGTCATTACCACTATTTTGGGGGTGGTGGGGGCTGTTGTTGGCGGCTGGATCAGTACGTTTTTTGGTATGGGAAAAGTAGATGGTTTCAATATAGGTAGTTTTGTCGTTGCTATTATTGGGGCTTTGGTTGTGCTATTTATCTATCAGAAAATTAAGGCCAACTCATAGTTCATGTTGTTTTTATACGTTTATTTTTATCATTTTTATGATATTTTTTTGTTTGATAAAAATAATTGATAATAGAGGTAGGCCTGATACATGGTTTTTCAATATATATTTTTAAGTAAGCCAACTATGATTGAAAGACTAAAAAATAATTATTGATATTCTTTGTTATCAGGTTAGTTGAAAAATATAATAAGGATAATTATATGAATATAAATAATAAGATTGGTTTTTTTCAATGGTTTAATCAAGAAAAGGGATTAGGTGTTATTATTCCTGAAGATGGTTCTAGGGAAGTAATGCTGGATATTATTTGGTTGGATGAGAAAAGAGAAAAACAATATAAAAGTTTAGAAAATGGGCAAAAAGTGGTTTTTAAAGTTGAAAGAGGTCATAAAGTGACGACAGTGCTTGATGTTGTACTGATTTAAGATTGTTTGTTATGAGTTTTTATTGGCCAATTTTTATTGATGATTACATTGGATGTCATCATGTTTATAAAGGAGCTAAAATGAAAAAAATTATTATTGCAACATGTGTCTTATGCTTTGCTTTAGCTGGATGTAATACAGTTAAAGGTGTCGGTAAGGATATTCAAAAAGGTGGAGAAGCATTAGAAAACTCCGCAAATTAAAATACAAAAAATAAAGCCTCTAAAAGGGGCTTTATTTTTTATAGTATAGTTCTTGATTATTTTGCGGACTCTGTCATTGTCGTAAGTATATTTCGGCATTGTTCTTCGGATGTTTTGCTCAAACGAATTTTTGTTTGTTTTTTTGCTTGTTCAATTTTTATTGTATTTTCTTCATGATCAAAATCGTGAAGCGTATTAATATAAACATTATAGGCTTCAAGACAGGTACCTTTAAGTTTATATTTTTCTTCTGGTTCTTTGTTATCACAGCCCATTATAGTCAGAAGAAGTGCTAAGGGAGTTATATAATTGATAAAGTGTTTGTTCATTTTATCTCCTTATATAGAGGAGAAGTCTCTGAAGTTGCTTGATCATGTTTTGATATGCATTCCAAAGCAATCGTTTCTGTTTGATTTAAAGCCATTTCAAGATTATTCGCTCTAATATTATCTATTGAATGCCTTTTTCCATTAATCTCAATAAATACTATATAAGAGTTACCAATATCTTTTGATACAATTATTGTTAAAAAATGATCACCGACTTTCAATGATTTTTGATAACTTCTTGTCTCTAAGTTTTTCCATCCTTTTTGTAAAATAGGTTGAGCCTGCTCTTGATCAAGCGTGTTGTTAAGATTATTTCTGGATAAAGAAAGATTATTCATCTTTTAACCTTTTTGATGTTAAGGTAATAATTTTATCACAAATTATATATAAAATGCATTTTAAATCAATATTTATTATATTTGGTCTATAGTATGTGGATACAGAACTAATCATTAAAAGGTGAGTTTGAATGATATTCGTTGTTGGGCAACTTAAATAACCTAGAATTTAGTTGTATATATAAATTTTGTGCTCAGTAAATTTATATTGATGGTTTTTTATAGGTAAAAAAATACCCCACATGGAAGTGGGGCAAAACAAAGGAGAAACCATTATGATTTCTAGACTACAAAAGGATGAATGCATTCTATCAATAACAGCTCAAGTTGTATATACATTGAATGGTTAAAAGACGTAAATTTTGATTTTGTTGTGTAAATGTATATGTATGTTGTGAATAAAAATGGATATTAAGCTATTTTGACAAAGATAAAATTGTACCGATTCAGTATTTTTTTAAATAAACACAATAATGAGCGTAAAAAAAGAGGCAATAAAATATTGCCTCTTTCTTTTGAAGAGGTGTTTTATTGCTCAACAAACGCTCTTTCAATAACGTAGTCGCCACGCTCTCCGGTTTTAGGAGATACTTTAAAACCATAGTCGTTGAGCATGGTGCTGGTATCTTTTAGCATTTCGGGGCTGCCACATAACATCGCACGATCTAAAGTTGGGTCAATCATGGGTAGGCCTGTATCTTTAAAAAATTGCCCATTAGTGATTAACTGAGTTAAACGACCTTTATGTTTAAAGTCTTCCCGAGTCACGGTAGGGTAGTAAACAAGTTTTTCCTGAATCATTTCACCTAAAAATTCATCATTTGGTAAAGTTTCGGTGAAACGTTCATAATAGGCTAAGTCTTTAATATAACGAACACCATGGATTAAAATCACTTTTTCATAGGATTCATATATTTCAGGATCTTTAGTTAAACTCAGAAATGGTGCGAGCCCTGTACCTGTAGACAATAAATAAATGTTTCGACCTGGGTTTAAATCACTTAATACAAGTGTTCCTGTTGGTTTTTTGCTGATTAAAATATCATCTCCTACTTTTATATGTTGTAGGTGACTGGTTAATGGGCCGTCAGGTACTTTAATACTAAAGAACTCTAGGTGTTCTTCGTAATTTGCACTGGCTACGCTGTAGGCGCGCATTAGGGGTTTACCATCAATCATTAAACCCACCATGACAAATTGTCCATTTTCAAAGCGTAGTGATTCATCTCGTTCAGTGGTAAAACTAAAATAGTTTTCATTCCAATGGTGAATACTCAGTACTTTTACGGTATTAAATGCGGCCATATTTATTCCTTTTAAAAAAAATGACTATATAGAATATTTGTTTGGTTTTCTAGTAATATAAAACCATTTTTTTATAACTAATTATTTTAAGGAGAAGGTTCTTCCAATGTTGATTTGCTTTCTTTAAATTGCATTTTATGGAGGCTAGCATAACGTCCATCTAAGGCTAATAGTTCTTGATGAGTACCTTGTTCAATAATTTGTCCTTGATGCATCACAACGATCATATCTGCGTTTTCAATGGTAGATAAGCGATGAGCCACCACTAATGTTGTACGATTTTGCATCAAATTATCTAAGGCAGCTTGTACCAAACGTTCAGATTGAGTATCCAAGGCACTGGTGGCTTCATCCAATATTAGAATAGGCGCGTTTTTCAGCAAGGCTCTGGCGATAGCCAAACGTTGACGTTGCCCACCAGATAAACGCACACCATTTTCACCAATTAAGGTGTTAAAACCTTCTGGCATGGTATTGATAAATTCAAGCGCATTTGCGGCAATAGCTGCGGCTTTAATTTCTTCTTCTGTTGCACCAAATTTACCATAGGCGATATTGGCTGCTACAGTATCGTTAAATAACACAACTTCCTGACTAACTAATGCCATTTTCTCACGTAGGCTTTTGAGTTGAAACTCATTGATTGGTGTACCATCTATACTGATATAGCCATCAGTTGGTAAATAAAAACGAGGAATTAAATTGGTTAAGGTTGTTTTTCCACTGCCAGAAAATCCTACTAAGGCAACTGTTTTACCTGAAGGAATAGTTAAGCTAATGTTATCGATTGAATTAGTACTGGCTGCTGGATAGCGAAAAGAAACTTGATGAAATTGAATATTTCCTTGAGTATCTTCTAGGAGTTTTGTACCATCATCTGGTTCACTGGTTTCGTCTAAAAAACCAAAAACGCTTTCTGCTGCTGCGAGCCCTAGTTGTAAAGATTGGGTAATACTGGTGATTCTTTTAATTGGAGAAAATAGTGCAAGCATAGCTGTTAAAAATGCTAAAAAATCACCTGCAGTAAAGTTATTTTGACTGGCTCGTTGCATAGCAAAATATAAAATTACAGCTAAAGCGCAGGCAATAATTAGTTGGGTGACGCCTGTACTCATTGATGAAGTGCTGGTTTGTTTAACATTGTTATGGCGAATGGAAATGGCCGCTTGTTTAAAGCGAGTTTCTTCATATTTTTGCCCGCCATATATTTTGACTACTTTTGAACAATCAATGCTTTCACTGAGTACTTGTGTTAATTCTCCCATTAGCTGTTGGTTTTTACGGGATAGACCACGTAAGCGTTTACTCACAAAGCGAACACATATTGTCACAACAGGTAGGACAAGTAAGGTAATCGTAGTTAGTTGCCAATCAATATAAAGTAATACACCTAATAGGCCAATTACAGTTACACCGTCTTTGATGGTTACTGTAATAACATTAAAACCTGCTGCTGTGATTTGAGTAACATCATTTGTAATGCGGGAAACGACGCGACCAGATGTATGATCATCATAAAAAGCAGTGGGGAGGGCAAGTAATTTAGCAAATAACTCTTGTCTTAAACTTTGTACTAAATGATTAGATAAATAACTGCCAGTATATTCATTGATAAAGCCTGTTACACCTCGTAATAAAAACAAGCCAATAATGGCCAAGGGCACCCAGTACATGGCGGCGGGGTTTTTTTGTACAAAACCTTCATCTACTAACGGCTTTGTCAGCATGGCAACGAGTGGTTCAGTAGACGCAGCAAGAGATAAAGAAATCATGCTGACGATAAAAATTTTGAAATAACCACGAAGATACTTAAACAGCCGTTTATAAAGTGCAACACTGGCAGTAAAACTACTGGTTTGGGTTGTTTTGTTCATAAAGTTCTTAAACTAAAAGCGTTTGGTAAAGAGCGACAAGCTCATTACTCATGTTTTCTAATGTTAATTGGCCAACGCTTATATGAGCATGTTCACTAAGTTGTTGGGCGTTTTGTTTATGGGCAATTAGCCATTTGCCAATGGCATTAGACCATGTTTTATCTTGTAGTGCATCTGCGATAAAGCCATTTTGTCCTTCAGTAATAAGTTCTGATGCGCCGCAAGTGTGAGATGTTATCACAGGTAAACCACTGGCTAAAGCTTCGATACAGGCATTAGGAAAAGGATCATATAAAGTTGGTAAGATAAAGGCATCTGCCGCGCCTAAAAAAGGCAATATATTTTCTTGTTTACCCATAAAAAAACAACGTGTATCTACGTTCAATTTCTTGGCTAAAGATCTATATTGGTTTAAACGTTTATCATGACCAACAATCAGCAAGGATACTTCTGGGTTTTGGACAAGTCCTTTTAATGCACGAGCAACGCCTTTTCGTTCAAAGCCTGAGCCTACATATAGTAATAATGGGGTTTGTTCATTAATTTTTAAAGATGCCCTCACTTCTTGTCGGTATTTTTTTAGGGTAGGGGAAAAAGTTTTAGTGTCGACACCATTATAAATAACCGTTATTTTATGCTCAGGTAAACCAAAATAAGTTTGAATTTCTTTTTTGATCATATGCGAGTTACAAATAACTTTTTTTAGCTCAGGATGTGTAAACATAGCTTTTTCAGCATATTTAACATAATGGTGGTAAGGATTGAAAAATTGCGCAATTGCGCCTTTTATGCCACGTGAAGCTCTTCTTAATTTTAGCCAGTGAGCATGAACACCATCTCCTGCTCGATAAACGTGGGCGCCAGCAATACGTTCATGAGATTGAATTAAGTCAAAATGATTTTTTTGCCAAAATTGACGACATTGATATGCAAAACTGAAGTCTCTCCAAACATTACCTAAGTAAAAAGGGTTGATGATATGTGCTGTGATTCCCGCAAGAGGTTCCCATTTGCGCGTGATTAAGTGAATATCTAAATCCTTATGGGCGTGTAGAGCCTGTAAAGCCCTACTCACAAAGCGCTCTGCTCCGCCCATAGCCGAGTATTTCTGCCGAATGAGGACAATTTTACTCATAAGTGTCCCAAAATATTGAGTTTCATCATATATTAGGATGCAAGAGCATTTTGAATAAAGCTTTTAACTAGATTGGCATCATTTTGTATGATGCTCACTTTTTGTGGTAGTTGTTCAATCCCCTCTAAAGGTGTCGGCACAGGAATATGAACCGAAGAGTCAATGGCTTCTTTAATTGTTTCCTCAAATTTAATTGCTAAAGCAGTTTCTAAACAAATGATTTTTTCATTAGGTTTGCGTACTTCTCGTGCAACTTTTACGCCATCAGCAGTATGGGGATCGATAAGTTGTTTATCTTGTGCATAAACTTGAGCAATTGTTTTTAAACGGTCGGCATGAGTACTCTTGCCAGAAGTAAATCCAAATTGATTGTGTATTGAATCTAGTTTTTCTGCATAATTAAAGCCAGTTTTTGCATCAACTTGTTTCCACAATGTTTTGATTTTTTCTGGGTTTTTACCACTCAGATCAAAAATAAAACGTTCGAAGTTTGAGGCTTTGGAAATATCCATAGAAGGGCTGGAGGTTATATAGGTTTTATCTGTTCCTCTTGGTGTGTAATGGCCTGTTTTAAAAAATTCGTCTAAGACATCATTTTCATTTGTCGCCACAATTAAACGATCAATAGGTAGCCCCATTTGTTTGGCGATGTGTCCAGCACAAATATTGCCAAAGTTACCACTGGGTACACAAAAGCTGACTTTTTCTTGATTATTATTGGTACTGGCTAAATAGCCTTTAAAGTAATAAACAACTTGAGCCACAATTCTTGCCCAGTTAATTGAGTTTACCGTGCCAATTTTGTAGGTGTTTTTAAATTGAGCATCATTTTGTACAGCTTTAACAATATCTTGGCAATCATCAAATAAACCCTCAACAGCAATATTGTAAATATTTTTGTCTTGTAAACTATACATTTGCGCACGTTGAAACGCACTCATTTTGCCATTTGGAGAAAGCATAAAGACATTAATCCCTTTTTTGCCTCTCATGGCATATTCAGCAGCACTGCCTGTGTCACCACTGGTGGCACCTAATATATTCAGTTGAGCTGATTTTTTCTCTAATACATATTCAAAAATATTACCCAAAAATTGCATGGCCATATCTTTAAACGCCAAAGTTGGGCCATTGGATAAAGCTTGAATAATAATGCCATCATTTAAAGAGCGAACAGGGGTAATATCGGTAGAACCAAAAATTTCAGCAGTATAAGTTTTGTGAACCAGTTGTTTGAGGTCTTTTTCGTTGATATCCGTAATAAATAATCGCATAATTTCAAATGCAAGATCAGCATAAGATAATTGGCGCCATTGAGCCAGCGTTGCATCATCAATTTGTGGATAGTGTTCAGGCATAACCAAACCACCATCTGGTGCCAATCCCATTAATAGCACGTCACAAAAATGTTGAGGAGGTAACTCACCACGGGTACTGATATAGCGCATAATTAGTTCCTGATTTTAATGGTAAAAGTGATTATTTAAAGTAATTAAGTTTTTGAGCGCAGACAATAACTGAGTTTGCCGCTACAGTTGCCACAGTTTTTTTTCGTTCTGTTGGGTTGGTCAAAACAGTGCTGATTTCTTCATTGGTCGCTTGATTAAAGGCTTCGTCACTGACACAGCGACAAATTTCTTGTACTTTATCTTGTTTATTGGCCAATAAAATTGCCAAAATTTGGTTTTGGTTGATTTGTTCCTGACACTCTTGTGCGACTGTTTGGCCGAATACAAAGCGTGCGCTTTTTTGCGCAAATGTATTATTTTCAGTAGAACATGCCAAAAGGCTCATGAGTATGAGTAATCCAAGAGCAGGAGTCTTTATTATGTTTGTCATGTATTAAGTATGATATTTTAAAATTGCTTTTGTAAGGACAACGTTCATTTTACAGAAAATAAGTATTGAAAAGCAAATAAAATAAGATATCGTTATCTTTATCAAATTCTTTTAAAATAATAGTTTGCATGAAAAGGGGTGTTTGTTGTTAAAGTAATATGAGTTAATAATTTTCTTAGTTAAACTACGGCAATCGTTTTTATCTGATTTTTTTTACTCTATAAAACCTTGATAAACTGAGATACAAATAAATGCATCGTATTGATTTTTCTTAATCTAAAGTAATCTCTAGCATTTTTTCTTTGTCTATCATGATAGTTTGACTATAACGGCTTACTTTATTCTGTTGTTTATTCTTGCCTTGATATGATTTTTATATCAAGATATTTTGCAAACTAAATAATTACCCTTTATGAGGGGCTACAATATAAGGAGTACTCATGGGAGAAATCATACAGAAACAGCCTGTTGTTTCTAAAAATAAATTATTATTTATTGCGGGTTTAGGCTGGTTATTTGATGCAATGGATGTTGGATTATTGTCTTTTATTTTGGCTGCATTAAAACAGGATTGGGGTTTAAGTGCAACTGAGTTGGGTTGGATTGGTGGTGTTAATTCAATCGGAATGGCTGTAGGTGCTTTTGTTTTTGGTGTATGGGCAGATAAACGAGGGCGTAAATCTGCATTTATGTTTACCTTGCTCTTGTTTAGCTTAGCAAGTGGTTTAACTGCATTTGCTCAGGGCTTAGTGATTTTTATGATTTTGCGTTTTTTTATTGGTATGGGCTTAGGGGGAGAACTGCCTGTTGCCTCTACTTTAGTGAGTGAGAGTGTACCAGCAAATGAAAGAGGGCGTATTGTTGTTTTATTAGAGAGCTTTTGGGCTTTTGGCTGGTTAGCTGCGGCATTAATTGCTTACTTTGTGATTCCTCAGTGGGGCTGGCGTGCGGCGATGTTATTGTGTGCCTTACCTGCCTTATATACTATTTATTTACGTCGTAATTTACCTGAGTCGGATCATTTTGAGCGTATTGAATCAGCAGATAAAAAATTATCCGTAATGTGTAAAATACAAGCTTTATGGGCACCAGAGTACCGACGATCAACGATTATGTTATGGATTGTTTGGTTTACTGTTGTTTTTTCTTATTATGGTATGTTTTTATGGCTCCCCAGTGTTGTCATGATGAAAGGATTTTCCTTAATTAAAAGTTTTGAATATGTTTTAGTCATGACTTTGGCCCAATTGCCTGGGTATTTTACTGCTGCCTGGCTAATTGAAAAGGTGGGACGTAGGTTTGTTTTGGTGACTTACCTATCTGGAACTGTTGTGAGTGCCTTCTTCTTTGGTGAAGCGACAAGTAGCATGCAATTGATTGCTTTTGGCATGCTTTTATCGTTTTTTAATTTAGGTGCTTGGGGGGCACTTTATGCTTATACACCAGAACAATATCCCACTGCTATTCGTGCCACGGGAGCTGGGTTAGCAGCTTCTGTCGGTCGTATAGGAGGGATACTTGGGCCATTAATGGTTGGTTATTTTGTTGCAGCAAATTTGTCTATTTCTCTCATATTTATTGTGTTTTGTTTGACCATTGTGTTGGGTATTTTGGCGATTATCTTTTTAGGAAGAGAAACAAAAATGTTGGACTTAACATAATTGATTTATAACTATAACATCATACAGTCGAGTTTTTTTGAGAATATAGAAATTTGTTTGCTGGTTATATTTAAAATATTAATTATTATTTTAAATATATATGATAAGATAATGTCCAAATAAAGCAAGTAATGGCTTGTGTATTCAATAGTGATCACTATATGATATATGTAATTAAGTTAGATTTATTTCAATATAGTTAATTTAGAGAAGGATAAAAAAATGAAATTGACTCAATTAGCACTGCTTTCAGCCGCATTATTGACAATGGGCTCTGTACAGGCTGCACCAAATACTGCATTAGAAAAAGTTGCTCCTTACCCAAAAGCAGAAACAGGTTATACCCGTAATGTGATTAATTTGCCTACATTAAAAAATGAAGATAATGTTAAAGTAGAGCTATTAATAGGTAAAGATTTAATGGTTGATTGTAATCGCCAAATGTTAGGTGGCACTATTGAAACCAAAACATTACAAGGTTGGGGGTATGATTATTTTGTTGTGAGTGATGTCAAAGGTCCTATGTCTACTTTAATGGCGTGTCCTAATCAACAAAAACGTAAAGCATTTGTTCGTATAGGTAATATTAATCAATTGTATCGTTATAACAGTAAATTACCTATGGTGATTTATGTGCCAAAAGATGTACAAGTAAAATACCGTATTTGGAGCGCTTCGCCAAAAATACAAATTGCTAAAGAGCAATAAACTTTAGTTTTAACCCAAAGTTGAGCCACAATATAAGCATTTATATTGTGGCTTTTTGTTGAATAAGTTACGGATAATTATTCTATAAAAACCTCTATTATTTTTAGGTAGGCAAGTAAAGAGATGAGTATTTTTATAGTATTATTTTGCCTCTAATTGCCCCATCATTCCCGCATCTTCATGTTCTAAAATATGGCAATGATACATTCGGATTCCTTTTTGATTTTGTACAGTAATAATTCGTGCTTTCTCATAAGGTTTTAAATTTATTGTATCTTTTAGCATTTTATACTCAGGTTTTTTGATTTGCCCATTTTGCTCAAACTCTTTCACTAAAAAATGTGTCCCGTGAAGGTGGAAGTTATGATCCATATGAGAATTGTTATAAATTTCCCATTCTTCTACTTGACCAACTTTGGTGTGGATATCAATACGGTTCATATCATGTTCTTTGCCATTAATGAAGAAGTTCATATGTTCTTCGGAGTAGGTTAATTGTCTTTTAACCGTTGGGGTGCCAAAATCAGCAATGGTTCTTAATTTTTTAGGCAGGGTGATGGTTTGTCCATTTTGCATCTTAACTTGGCCTAAAATGAGGTCTTTTTCTGGTGGTACATTGCCCATTTTTTGACGATCGTATGCCAATGCGGTTAGGTTAAAATGGCCAGTATGCTTTGGTGTCAGTACAATTTCAGCTCTCTCTCCAGGGGTTAAGAGTATTGTGTTAATGGCTTGAGGAGTTTCTAATAATCCACCATCATTGCTAACTAAATAAGCTTCAACTTGATCTTCCGGAAAATTCAAATTGAGGTAACGAGCAGAGTTGCCATTCCAGATACGCCATCTTTGAGTGCCATTTAACGAAATTTCAGGCTGTTTTTGCCCATTAATCAATGTATATTGTCCTTCTCGTCCATTCATTCTGTCCATCATAGAGCTAGGGGCAATTTGCCCGTTTGGATCTAACTTCAGATCAGATATAAATAGGTTTTGTTCAGGAATGTCGCGTAATGGGTCATTAGGGTCTCTGACAATAAATAATCCTGCTAAGCCTCTATAAACTTGCTCAGCAGTTGCTTTATGGGTATGAGGGTGGAACCAATGACTTCCTGCCATATTTTGTGTCAGTTTAAATTGATACATATGTGATTGTTTGATGGCTACAGGGTCTTGTGGGTTACCATCTTGATCGGCAGGAATACTTAAACCATGCCAATGAATCGTGGTTTCTTGTGGTAATTGATTATTCAATTTAATGTTGACTTGGGTACCCACTTGAGTATCTATTACAGGTAAAAGCGTATCATTGTATAACCAAAACTGTGTACTTTGACCCGTTGCTAAAGTGACATCAGTAGGTTTGGCGGTTAAAGTAGCTTCAAAAACCCCCGCTTTTTTACTGGTGTTTTTAACTAGTGCTAAAGGTTTCAATGGTTCATTTGTTGGTAGTTTGATGTATTCTTGTAAAGTGGTCTCTTGCATCATCATATGCATATTGTTTTGCTCAGGCATTTTATGGTTCATCATTTGTTTATGTTGTTCTTGAGCAAGGGCATAACCAGAAAATAATAAACTACTGGTTAATAAGCTGATGAAAATCTTATGGTGAAGCATGTGTCGTTCTCCTAATCTACTAATCGGGTTAAGTTTTATAAAGTACATTTTAATGTTTGTTGAAGGTCATTTCGGTGACGGATTTATGACAATTTTGTCATCTTGGTGACAGGCTTAAATAAGATTGTGTATAGTATGTTGTATTGGATGAACTTGTGATTTAAAACATAATATGAAACTATTGATTGTGGAAGATGAAATAAAAACGGGTGATTATCTGCGTCAAGGGTTAACTGAGGCGGGTTTTATCGTAGATTTAGCAAGAAGGGGGCTAGATGGTTACCACTTTGCGATGACCGAACATTATGATCTGATTATATTAGATGTGATGTTGCCTGATTTAGATGGCTGGAAAATCATAGAATCTTTAAGAAATGCAGGTAAGGTGATGCCCGTTTTATTATTAACTGCTATGGGGACTGTTGAGAATAGAGTAAAAGGCTTGGAGTTAGGAGCAGATGATTATTTGGTTAAGCCATTTGATTTTGCTGAATTATTAGCAAGAGTGAGAACATTATTACGCAGAGGCATCATACCTGTTTCATCAAATATACTAGAGATAGCTGATATGAAGCTTGATTTAATCCGTCGTAAAGTTACCCGTCAAGGAGAAAAGATCAATTTAACCAATAAAGAATTTGTTTTATTAGAGTTTTTAGTTCGCCATCAAGGTGAAGTATTACCTCGCTCTTTGATTGCTTCACAAGTGTGGGATATGAATTTTGACAGTGACACTAATGTTATTGATGTGGCTATTCGTCGTTTACGTTCTAAAATAGACAATGATTTTGAGCCAAAATTAATTCATACAGTTCGTGGTATGGGCTATGTTTTGGAAGCAACTGATGAATAACGCAGTAAAGCGGCCATTATCTTTAATCTTAAGATTAACTTTATTTATTGGTGTGGCTAATGTACTTATTTTTTTGGTCTTTGGCTGGTTTATTGAGCGTTCAGTAGAGCAGCACTTTGATGAACAAGATATCTTGGAGCTTAATCTGGTGATACAGTCTATTCAAAAAGTGTTTAATAGCCATTTGGTGACAGATAATCAATATGATCCTATTCGTAAAGACTTAGATTCTATTCTGGATAATCATCGCAGTATTGCCATCAGAATTTTTCAGGCAAGTAAAATAATCTATCAAAGTGATCAGGTAGTTGTGCCTGAAACATATCTACAGCAAGCAAACAATCATATACAGTTTTATACTTGGCAAGCACAAAATAAACAATATCATATTGCGCTCAAAGCAATGAATCAAAATAATTCTAGGATACCATACACCGTAATGGTGGTCATGGATAAAGAATTTCATTTGCATTATATTCATGAGTTCAGAAGACACTTATGGGCTGTTATGCTGTCGTCCAGCTTGGTGATGATTTTGGTTTCATGTTTGCTGGTCTATCATGGTTTAACACCGCTGCGTCGAATTAATACACAAATTCAGCGTATTGGTTCAGAGCAATTGCATTTGAGATTATCTGAAAATGTGCCAAGAGAACTTATAGGATTGGTTTCATCTTTTAATCATATGATTGAACGTATTGAAGATGTGTTTCAACGACAATCTAATTTTTCTGCCGATATTGCACATGAAATGCGTACCCCCATTACCAATTTAACGACACAAACGCAGATTGCTCTAAGCCAAGCACGTTCTACCGAAGAATATAGAGAAATTTTGTATTCTAATTTAGAGGAGTATGGGCGTTTAGCCAAAATGATTAATGATATGCTGTTTTTGGCTCAAGCAGACAGTAAATTATTGATCCCAGAAAAAACAAAAATCAGCTTAAAAGCAGAGTTGGAAAACCTCTTTGATTATTTTGAGGCATGGGCAGAAGATAGAGATGTCACATTGACCTTACTGGGAGATGTTTCAACGATAGATGGAGACAGATTAATGATTCGTAGAGCATTAAGTAATCTGTTATCAAATGCCATTCGTTATACACCAAAGGGGCAGAGCGTCACAGTAACATTAAGTGTGCAAGAACAAACCGTGTGTATTTGTGTCCAAAATTTAGGAAAAACCATCTCAAAAGAACATTTGTCCCATTTATTTGATCGGTTTTATAGAGTCGATCAATCAAGGCAAAGGAATGGGGAGGGTGCAGGAATTGGCTTAGCCATTGTTCAGTCCATTATCGAAGCTCATGAGGGGAGTATTTCGGTGACATCTACTAATGGATTGACTCAATTCATCATTTTTTTACCAAACTCAATTTAGCCCGTCAATGACCTATCTTTTTTAGATAAATAAACAAGAATCATTTTTATTTTCAATGTGTTAATTTTTGCAATTTAGAGTAAATAAGCATCAAACTTAATCAAATTTTAATGATTATGCGTTATTCTTATGACCACAAATTAAAAAAATGAGTTTTGGAGAAAAAAATGAAAGTTGTTTATTCTATTATCGGGGTTGTGACTACACTATGGGTTATCTCAATTGCTTTATTGACCAATACGACATGGGATGTGTGGTTTTTGCGTAAGCAATTAATATTACTGACAGGGTTGATTGCTTTTACACTGATGGCTTTTATTATGGTTTTATCCATTCGACCAAAATGGCTTGAAAAACATATGGCTGGGTTGGATAAAATGTATTTAATCCATAAATGGGCAGGTATTTGGGCCATTATTACAGGAGCCTTGCATTATTTAATGGAGTTAGCAGGCCCTTTATTAGCAGAGTTTTTTGTTAGAGGTGCCAAAGGCCCTAAAGTAGAAAATTTCTTGTCACCTTTTAGGGGCATTTCCAAAGATCTGGGTGAGTGGGTTATGTGGTTCTTACTTGTGGCTTTGGTGATTACCTTGTGGCATAAATTTTCTTACACCATTTGGCGTTATACGCATAAATTGATGCCTGTGGTGTTTGTTATTTTAGCATTTCATGCAGTTGTCTTGTCTCCAGTAGAGTATTGGACACAACCAATAGGTTGGCTGGTTGCTGTTTGTAGTTTCATTGGTGTTTGGTGCGCAGTGGTTGCTTTATTTGGTTTGATTGGTAAAAGTAGAACTTACAAAGCCACTGTGCAAGAGGTGGATCAATTAAATTCAGGTGTAATTAATGTTACTTGTCAGTTACAGGGTAATTGGCAACATAAAGCAGGACAGTATGCGTTTTTACAAAGCAGTAAATTAGAAGGTGCACACCCTTTTACCATTTCTTCAGCAGACAGTAAAAATAATACTGTGCGTTTCAGTATTAAAGCATTGGGAGACTACACCAATTATTTACAAACTCATCTCAAAGCAGGAGATTTAGTGACGATTGAAGGGCCTTATGGTTGTTTTGATTTTCGTGAGGCTTTAAGTAAGAATAAACGACAAATATGGATAGCTGGCGGAATAGGCGTGACCCCATTTATTGCTTGGCTTGAATCATTAAAAACACAACCATTAAAAGAGGATGAGTTTGTTGAGCTATACTATTGTGTTCGTAATGAACAAGAAGGCAGCTTTGCTCAATATCTGACACAATTGGCTTCTGAAGTTGCACAGGTAAGCTTACATATTCACTATAGTGATCAGAGTGGTTATTTAAATGCGGATGCATTAAATTTACACAAAGATACGCAAGGTGTTTATCCAAATATCTGGTTTTGTGGGCCAATGAATTTTTCGGCTTCATTGAAAAAAGGATTGGAAGAAAAAGAAGTGCCATTAAAACAGTTTCATCAAGAGGCATTTCAAATGCGTTAAAACAGTAATAGTAGGTATCTAATACACGAGGTAACTCAAAAAGCCAACGAGCAAGAAGAAATTAGTTGAAGATTGGTTTATAAGATCATTATTTCGTATAAAAAAGGCAGAGCATAATGGCTCTGCCTTTTTTTACTGATTGTGGAGAACTAGAATACTGTTATGTTAATACGTCGTCCATATTTGATAATATTTCACTCATTTTAAAATTTTAAATGCTAGGGGGCATGATGATTGGTTTTTTAAGTTTAACCAAATTTGAGTAGTTTTCAGCCTATTGTAAATAGAAAAGAAAAAACAGTATAAGTACTCAATTTAAACTGCTTGAATAATGGTATATGTAATTTGTACTGGCTTAAATTTAATTGGTCAATTATGATCTTAATGTAAACTTAAAATGAAAGCTGAAGTATGAAAACTTTATTGTATGTATTTGTTGGATTTTTGGCATTAACTACGAAAAGCGTGTTTGCATATAATGGCAAAATAATCACATTACCGGACTCGAGAGTCGCTGTTGTTGCCAGTGGTGATCTAGAAGGTGCATCCGTTGGTAGCTACTCATTAGCAATTTATACTAATAGTGATTTGATTGATTTTGTAGTAGGCGCTATATTTCCGCGAGATGGCTCAATTTTTATGGATAATGGAGAGCCTAGAGTTGAATTTGCTGATATGAATGGTGATGGAAAAGAAGAGATTGTTATTACAAAGTTGACAGCTGGTTCTGGGGCGTATCTTGAGGTGGATATTCTATCAATTGAAGATAAAAGTATAAAATTATTGGCAAGAGAAACAGGTGAAGATAAAACTGCGATTTTAAAAATACTAGAAAAAAAACTAAAAAATAAAGATCACTAATTGGGAGTGTTCATCTGTTGTAACTAAATCAAAGCCTGTGTGATGGCACCGGCTTTTTACTTTGCTTAAGGTGTTTTACGAATTTCGGCCAAATCCAGCAATATCATATTAATTCCCAATTTACTTTTTATTTTCCATATGAGCTATATACAGTATCTCTTTTATTTTTATGATAAAATCTAAAGCGTAAGAGTCGTTCACTGGATGGTGTGATTGTTACTAATAAACAATCATTTCCCCATATTGCTGCGGTTTCACTAAACCAACTATTTTCTATGGTTTTGTTGATAATTGCTTATCGGTAATTGGCACTTTCTTTCTATATTAATTACTGGTGCTTATTTTGGATCGGTTTTAATAGATTGAGGATAGCTTCGAATACAAATTTTTTATAAGAGTTTTGATAAATCAATGTGTTATGTTTTGTTAATGGATTTCTTTAGCAGACATTAGATGAGAGTTATTTTTTATGCAAGAAGATGCCTTTAGTGTATGGCTGCAAAAAGAGCCCTTAGGGCAATATCTTTTAGCAAAAGAACAAGCTTTTTATGATCAGGTTTGTAGTGATATATTTGGTCTTTATGCCTTACAGGCGGGACTGCCAAGTATCCCATTTTTACAAAATAGTCGCATAGGTACACAAATAAAAATGGGCTCTTCGGGGGGGAATTTACAGGCACATGCAGATGCGTTACCACTGGATTGGCGTAGTGTTGATTTGGTGCTTTTACCTCATACGTTAGAGTTGAGCAATCATCCGCATAAAACGTTAAATGAAGTCAGAAGAGTGTTGGTGCCTGATGGTAAAGTCATCATTACAGGTTTTAACCCTGCTTCTTTGTGGGGCTATAAAAAACAATTACATCCTAATTTGCCATACCGTAAACAAATGGTGGGTATTTGGCGATTAAAAGATTGGTTGAAGCTACTGGATTTTGAAATTATTTCTGGGCAGTTTATGGCCTATGCACCACCATTTAATCATACCCAACGTTTACAAAAGTGTCAGTTTTTAGAAGACGCAGGAAATCGTTGGTGGCCACATTTGGCAGCAGTTTATGCCATAGTGGCTGTTAAACGAGTGTATAATGTGACGCCACTTGTGCCAGAATGGAAAAGTGAAAAACTGAAACTAAGCCCTATATTGGGCAATAGCCAGCCAGAAAATAAAACGCTGGTTGATAAAAAAGACTCTTCACAATTAAATTAAAAATATGTCAAATACAGAAGATGTGGTCACACTTTATACCGATGGTGCCTGTAAAGGAAATCCTGGAATAGGTGGTTGGGGTGCTTTACTCGTATATAAAGGGCATGAAAAACCACTTTACGGTGGTGAACCAGAAACAACCAATAACCGTATGGAATTGATGGCCGTATTACAAGGCCTAACTACTTTAAAGCGTCCTTGTACGGTAGAAGTTTATACAGATTCAAAATATGTCCAGCAAGGTATTACTACATGGATACATGATTGGAAAAAACGAGGTTGGAAAACAGCCAATAAACAGCCCGTAAAAAATGCTGATTTATGGCTGGCATTAGATGAAGCCTGTCAAGCCCATCAAATCAGTTGGCATTGGGTAAAAGGACATGCTGGACATGCTGGTAATGAGCGGGCAGATCAGTTAGCCAATATGGGCGTAGCATCATTACAGGCGTAAATTAATATAGGTAAAAGTTTTTATGAGACAGATTATTTTAGATACAGAAACAACAGGTTTAAGTCCAAAAGAAGGGCATCGTATTATTGAATTTGCTGGTTTAGAAATGATAGACCGAAAACTGACAGGCAATTTTTTACACTTATATATTCACCCAGAGCGCGATATTGATCCTGAGGCTGAGCGGGTACATGGTATTTCTTTGCAAAGCTTAGAGGGAAAACCTGTTTTTAAGCAAGTAGCAACACAATTAGCGGACTTTTTGCGCGATGCAGAACTGATTATCCACAATGCACCATTTGATGTAGGGTTTTTAGATCATGAGTTTTCATTGGTTGGCGGGCCTGATATGAATCAATTGTGTTCAGGTGTGACGGATACCTTGAAAATGGCAAGAGAAATGTATCCAGGTAAAAAAGCCAGTTTGGATGTTCTTTGTGATCGTTTTGAAATTGATCGGTCCAACCGTACATTGCATGGTGCTTTAATTGACTGTGAATTGTTATCAGAAGTCTATTTAGCTATGACCAGAGGTCAGCATTCTTTAGATATGGAGAGTGTTTCTACAGACAATCATCAAGATGGATCTTTAGTCAAAATAGCCAGACCAGAACATTTGGTCATACTTAAAGCAACTGAAGAAGAGTTACAAGCACATCAAGCTTATTTGGAAAAACTTGATAAAGCCGCAGGAGAGCCTTGTCTTTATCGACAACAAGAAGAGGCGACAGGACATGCCTAAAATAATCGCTTTGGTGCCTGCTGCGGGTGTAGGCAGTCGCTTTGGCGCACAAGCTCCCAAACAGTATGTGTCTGTATTAGGGCAGCCTGTTTTGTTTCATACATTAAATGTGTTGAACCAGAGTGCTAAAATTGATCAGTTGGCTGTTGTGTTGGCACCAGAAGATGAATACTTTGATCAATTCCAATGGCCTTTTTTTAAAATGTTAAAAATTAGAGCGGGTGGAGAAAGTAGAGCACAAACTGTTATTAATGGTATAACAGTTTTACTCAATCAAGGGTTAATGCAACCTGATGATTGGGTTCTTGTACATGATGCAGCAAGGTGTTGTTTAAATCTACCTTTACTCAATCAATTTATTGATACCATAAAGGAGCATTCTGTCGGTGGTTTGTTGGCTTTACCTGTTGCAGATACATTAAAACAAGCAGATCAAGAACAACATGTGCAGCAAACCATTTCCCGTAATGGTTTGTGGCAGGCACAAACACCACAAATGTTTCGGGCTGAGCTATTACTAGAAGCTTTAACTGAAGCTGATTTGAATACGGTAACTGATGAGGCCTCTGCAATTGAGCAAATGGGATTATCCGCCTTGCTGGTAGAGGGGATGCTTAGTAATTTTAAATTAACTTTCTCTCATGATCTACCTTTGGTTGAGGCTATTTTAACTGCCCGTAAAAAAGGATAAAGAATGAATATCAGAGTTGGACAAGGTTACGATGTACATCAATTGGTTGAAAATAGGCCTTTAATTATAGGTGGTGTACAAATAGATTTTCATAAAGGTTTATTGGGACATTCTGACGCAGATGTTTTGTTGCATGCAATAACAGATGCTTTATTGGGTGCAATGGGATTGGGTGATATTGGTCAGCATTTTCCTGATACAGCAGAAGAGTTTCATGGTGCCAACAGCCGAGTTTTGTTAAAAGCTGCTTACCAGAAAGTGCAAAAAATGGGCTGGGGTATCATCAATATTGATTCAACGGTGATTGCTCAAGCACCAAAATTAAGGCCGCATATTTTGGCTATGAGACAAATTATTGCAGATGATTTGGCGATTGAAGTCGACTGTGTAAATATCAAAGCCAAAACCAATGAAAAATTAGGTTACTTAGGTCGCCAAGAAGGGATAGAAGCACAAGCTGTTGTCTTACTAGCCAAATAAATGTTTTCTTTTTTAGTCTTGATGTGGCAGTAACAAACTTTGAGTCAACTCAATAAAAGATAAAGCGGATCGAGATAAGTAACCCGTATTTTGCCAGAATAATGCCAACTCCCAATTAATCACAGGTGAGTTCATTGGGCACCAGTGAAATTGTGTTTGATCCAGTTTTTTACATAAAATTTTGGGCAGTAATGCAATACCCAGTTTAGCTTGTACCATGGCAACAATAAAATCCCATTGACTGGATTTTCCTGCAATATTAGGTTCAAAACCAGCTGTTTTTGCTGCAAGGATAATACGCTTAGCTAGAGCAAAATCATCATGGTATAGAATAAAAGGCTCATTTTGTAATTCTTCAATAGTGACTTCCTTTTTATTTCGCCAGTAACTATCGGCTGTTGCCAATAAACAAAGTTCAGAACAAGCAAATTTTAAATACTTAAAAGTAGATGTTTCGGTAGGCAATACGGTGACACCCACCTCTATTTTCCCAGCTCGCGCCAGCTCTTCCAAAGTTCTTGCGCCAGCCTCTATAATAGTCAGCTTGATATTGGGCCATTTTTGACGGTATTGCTGTAAAATAGGGGCAAAATAAGTAGAACCGACCATAGGTGGTAAGCCGATGGATAATTCACCATAAGCCAGTTTGTCTAAGTCAGATAAAGCGATTTTTAGTTGTTGTTGTGCCGCTAAAACTGTTTGACCATGCTCAAAAACAACTTTACCCGCATCTGTTAGGGTGAATACCTTACCTTTTCTGACCAAAAGTGTGACACCCAATTCTTCTTCAAGATGTTTTATCATCTTACTGACCGTTGATTGTGTCACAAATAATTGTTCTGCAGAGCGAGTAAAGCTGTTTTGTTTAACGACTTCAATGAAGTAGCGTAGTGCTTTGATTTCCATTTTTATAATCTAAGTATTCAAATTTGGAATAGTAAGTATAATTTTAATTCATTTTTTCTATTGAGGGAAACTGATTATACTTAAAGTAAATAACATACTTTAAAAATAGACATAATTAGGCTATGAAACAAATCAATCAAACTCCAAAATCCAATTTCTCGACATTTAATAAAAACGTATTGGTCATTGCTTATCAGGTAATAGTGATTACATTGGTTTGGCTGGTGGCTAATTGGTTATCCAATCAGTTTTTACCCATGATTCCTGCCGGTATTTTGGGCATGATTTTATTATTATTCGGGTTTTTATTTTGTCGATTACCTATTCGCTGGTTTAGTTTAGGCGCATATTGGTTACTTTCAGAGTTACTGTTATTTTTTATTCCCGCCGTTATTTCAGTGGTTAAGTATAAACAGCTATTTTTTCAGCAAGGGGTGGCCATTGGGGCTGTTATTTTACTGTCTACTTTGTTGGTTATGGCAGTTACTGCTGTTGTTGTTGATTTATGTTATCGCTTTGAAATTAAGGCTCGTCATAAGTACTGGAAAAAAATATGGGTGCGTTAAGCGAATTAATTTCATTAGGTTGGTTTCTCCTGACTATTGTGTTATATGTATTGATGAAAAGTTTATACAAAAAACAACGTAAGTGGTGGTTAATGCCAATGGTTTCGGTACCCACACTATTAATTACTTGCCTTTTGCTGACACAAGAAGCTTTTAATCGCTATTATGCAGATACTCGTTGGTTAGTCTGGATGTTAGGCCCTGCAACTGTTGCTTTTGCTGTTCCTATATATGAACAACGAAAAATAATCTATCGTTATTGGATGACTTTATCCATTGGGGTTATTGTTGGTGCTATTGTAGCGGTGCTTAGTTCCGTCTTTTTGGCTCGCTTATTTGGGTTGCCAACCGAAATACAAGCAAGTTTAGCTCCACGTTCAGTCAGTACTCCCTTTGCCATTTTAGTGGCACCTAAATTGGGTGGTAGTGCCGATTTAGCCGCTATATTTGTGGTGTTAACGGGGGTACTGGGGATGTTTTTAGGGCAAGTCATGTTAGTGTTATTGCCTGTGCGTAGTCGTTTGGCTAAAGGTGCGCTTTATGGTGCGTCTGCACATGGTTGTGGCACAGCAAGAGCAATGGAACTTGGCAATGAAATAGGGGTTATTGCCAGTTTAGTAATGATGATTAGCGGTGTTGTGACTGTATTTGCTTATCCATTAATTAAATACTTGATACAATAGATTTTTATTAACTTGTATGTGAAAAATTTTGCTTGGTGAAAGCCAGATATACTTCGAAGTAATTAATATTGAGCGATAAAAAAGCCTATAGAACTTAAATATAAGTTGAAACTCATTTATTAGTTTCAACTTATATTTATATAGGTTTATGTTGTTAGAAGTGCTAAAGCTTCTTGATATTTTGCTACCGTTTTTTCAATAATTTCTTCTGGTATTTTGGGCGCAGGTGCTTGTTTATTCCAACCAGAGCTTTCTAAATAATCTCGAATAAATTGTTTATCAAATGAAGGTGGATTGGTGCCTTCTTGGTATTGATCTTTAGGCCAGAATCGACTTGAATCAGGGGTCAGTACTTCATCCATTAATGTTAATGTACCATTTTGATCTAAGCCAAATTCAAATTTTGTGTCACAAATAATAATCCCTTTGGTTTGTGCAAACGCAGCAGCTTCCGAATAAAGCGCCAAGGCTTTTTGCTGCACTTTTTGTGTTAATTCGTGCCCGATTACTTGCGCACATTCTTCTAAAGATATATTAACATCGTGATCACCCACTTCCGCTTTGGTTGATGGTGTGAAAATAGGTTCTGGTAGCTTGCTGGCTAATGCTAAATTGGCAGGTAAAGCAATACCACAAATACTGCCTAGTTGTTGGTATTCTTTGTAACCACTGCCTGCTAAATAACCACGGACAATAGCTTCCACTTTTACTGGTGCCAAGCGCTTGACTACAACAGCACGGCTTTTCAATTGCTCTGCTTGTGCTTGTGGTAAAACATCGAATACCGTATCGCCAGTAAAATGATTGGGCATAATATGGGCTAATTTTTGAAACCAGAAATTAGAGATTTGAGTTAAAATCTCTCCTTTTCTCGGAATCGGATCATCTAAAATAACGTCAAAAGCAGAAAGACGGTCACTGGCAACCATAAGCATGCGTTGCTCATCAATTTCATACAGGTCGCGTACTTTTCCAGAGTAAATTTTTTTCAGGCTAATAGAAGACATTATATTTCCTTTTATAAGGTCATTTGTAATGCTTGTGCTTGTTCAAGTGCTTGTTCATTGGTATCAGAAAGCACAGTAAAGTGTCCCATTTTACGGCCTTTTCGCGCTTCTTTCTTACCATATAAATGTAAATGGGCATTTGCTGCTTCTTGTAAAATAAACCATTGTGGCTCGCTACCATCGTCATGCCATGAATCACCTAAAATATTAACCATGACACAGGGGCTAAGCAAAGTGGTTTTTGCGGGTGCTAAATGGCACATTGCCCGTACTTGTTGTTGGAATTGGTCAGCAAGACAAGCGTTCAAAGTGTAGTGGCCAGAATTATGAGGTCTTGGGGCAATTTCATTGATGATTAGGCTCATATCTTCTAGCACAAAAAACTCTACCGCAAGCACACCAATATAGTTAAGCTCATTGGCTAATTGTTTGGCCATTTGTTGTGCTTGTTGTTGGAGATGTTGTTCAATTCTTGCAGGGACAATACAAATATCTAAAATACCATTTTTGTGTTGATTTTCAGCCACTGGGAAGCATTCTATTTGAATATCACTGGTGCGTGTCACAATGGCAGAAATTTCACAATGTAAGGACAGACGTTTTTCTAAAACACACGGAACACTACCCATTTCTTTGAATGCTTGTTGTAATTGTTCTTGGTTATAGATTGTCTTTTGTCCTTTACCATCGTAGCCAAATTTTGCTGTTTTTAAAATGGCAGGAAATAGATGGCTAAAATCTTGACTTAAGTCTTGATCATTTTCAATAACCAAATAAGGTGCCGTATTTAATCCCGCTTGTTTGATCCATGCTTTTTCTAAAATACGATTCTGAGCAATAGCTACAGAGTCGCCAGAAGGGGAAACATGCGTTTTTAAAGCCAATGCATTCATAGCTTGAGCATTAACATTTTCAAATTCGGTTGTCACTGCTGCACAGCTAGATAGTTCTTCTAGCGCTTTTTCATCATCATAAGGTGCACATAAATGAACATCTGCAAATTCTGCAGCAGGTGCTTGAGGGTCTGGATCCAAAACCATGACTTTATAGCCCATGGTTTTGGCTGCAATCGTAAACATTCTACCCAGTTGGCCACCACCTAAAATACCTAAAGTGGCAGGTGGTAAAATTTTTGTTTTCATCGTGTCACCTCAGGTAATTGCATATTCAGTACAGTTTGTTCTTGTTCATTTCTAAATTGAATGAGTTTATCCATCAGTTGGCTATCATTATTTGCCAACATAGCAATGGCAAAAAGAGCCGCATTGGCCGCTCCTGCTTCACCAATGGCAAATGTAGCCACGGGAATACCCTTTGGCATTTGGACAATAGAGTACAGAGAGTCTTTTCCTGTTAAATATTTGGAGGGTACAGGCACCCCTAAAACGGGGACAGGGGTTTTAGCAGCCAACATACCTGGTAAATGAGCTGCCCCACCTGCACCTGCAATAATGGCTTGTAAACCACGTTGTTTGGCGGTTTGTGCATACTCAAACAATAAGTCAGGTGTACGATGTGCCGAAACGACTTTTGTTTCAAAAGGAATATCAAATCGCGACAGGATTTGTGCAGCTTGCTCCATAATCGGCCAATCACTATTACTGCCCATAACAATACCAATTTGTATCATAAAAAACCTTTATTTAAGTTTGTGTTCAGCACGCTTGGCTGCGTTTGAGTTTGGGTACTGCTTGATCAATGTTTTAAAAGTTTCTTTCGCAATGTCTTTTTGTTGCAAATAAGTTTGACATGTTGCCATATTATATAAGGCTTCAGGTGCTTTACTATTTTGTGCAAATAATTCGGTAAACCGTTTACTGATGTCTATGGCTGCATCACAATGCCTTAATTTTTGATGAGCTAAGCTTAATAGATACATGGCTTTTTGTGCCTCTTCGCTGTGATCTGAGCCAAATGCAAAAGGTTTCAGTAAGTCAATTGCGGATAAGTATTGCTTATTTTGATAAAGTTTCAGTGCCGTTTGATAAATACTTTGATTGGTTTGTGTATTTGTTGTGTCTGGAATATTGGCAGTTGAGGATGGTGCTGTGGTTTTTTTTATGAGCTTGCTGCTCTTTAGTTCATTAATTTGTTCTTGTAATAATTTATTTTCTGCTGTGAGCTGGGCAACTTTATCGTGCAAGCTGTTTACCGCATCTTTAGTGGCAAAAGATTCCTGAGCTAAACGAATTTCTTGTAGTTGTTGTTCAACTGTTTTTATTGTGGGGGGCGTATCTGTTTGTGTCGGTATATGAGCACAAGCACTTAATAAAAGGATTAAGCTCAAATAAAATATTCGATACATCAATCACACTCCTTACGTAAAATGATTGTGCCATCTCCCATAGGAAGGGCAATTGGGCTAATTCTATGATCTTGATGTAAATTTTGATTAAATTGACGCATAATATTAATGCTGGCGGGTACATCTTCTGAGCATTTTAGCTCATTATCCAATATTCTACCGCCAAGTAAAATATTATCAATGACAATTAGCCCACCAATTTTAAGTAGTTTGATGCATCGTTCATAGTATTGAGGGGTTGTGGGTTTATCTGCATCAATTAAAATCAGATCATAATAATTAATTTTTCCATCTTCCAATAACTCATCTAAGGTGAATAGAGCAGGTTGTAGGTGTAAGGTAATTTTATGATCAATGCCCGCTTTATGCCAGAATTGTTGCGCAATATCCGTAAAACTTTTATTAATATCACAGGCAGTTACTGTACCATCTTCTGGTAAGGTTAGGCCGACAGCCGTACTACTGTAACCAGTAAATACCCCAAGTTCTAAGTAGTGTTTTGCGTTGATTAATTTTACCAACCACATTAAAAACTGAGCTTGTGAGGGTGAAATAGCCATTTTGGCTAAACGATGATCGGCTGTTTGTTGTCTGAGTTCTTTTAAAATTTCGGGTTCAGCAAGACCAATACCTTGTAGGTATTGAGCTACGTTTTGGTCATTGGTCCAGTCTTGCCGACTCATCTGTATGCTGATTTATTGGTAAGTTTAATCTACTTGATAGGGGTAGGGTTTATTGGGTAAACGACTTTCTTGAAAACCTATTTGTTCTTCAGGTTTTAATTCTACATCCCATAAGGTACCACGTAAGCGTAAGCGATCTTGTGCAATATCTGGGTTTTTTTGTAAAAACTCATCCATAAACTTTGTATATTCAGAAACATACATGGTTGCATATCCTATAGCCATTAAAGAGGGCATTGTACAATAATTTTGAGTTTATGTCGCATATCCTTAATGTAATGAACAGAAATTTAATTCTAAAGGATAAGTAAAATTTGTGTTGTACCTTTGTATAAGAGAAGAAGGATTTTGACATAAATTAAATGTAGTTTTCTATTTCATCTATTTGAACACTTATAATAAAATATTCGTTCGTTCTTCATTAAAGTGTATATATGCATAAATTATCTCATTTTGTTTTGATCGTCAGTATATTGTTAAGCATCAGTTTTGTTCAGGCCAGTGACAGTTGTTCATTAAAAGAAGTTCCTCCTGATAAAATTCGGTCTGGATTGCAAGCTTCTCGTGGATTAGAAAAATGGCTGGATCAGTCAGGTGCAGATGTTTTGGTGATTGCACGTCATGGACAAAGCTTGGCACAATACAATATCCAATTTTCTCATGCTGCTTTTGTCAAAAAGAATCCAAAAAATGGACGCTGGGTGGTTTACCATCAATTAAATGAATGTCCAAAAGACAGTTCTTCTTTATATGAAGAAGGTTTGGGGATGTTTTTTATGAATAATCCTCAATCATTTAAGGCCGCTGCTTTGGTGCCAGAGCCTAAAATTCAAAAACAATTGGCATCTTTGTTGGAACAACCTGAAGTGTTAAAAACAGTTTATGATAGCCGATATAATGCGGCTGCTTATCCTTTTACTTTAGAAAATCAAAACAGTAATGGTTGGATTATTGAGCTATTTGCAAAAGCTGTCGCTGAAGATCAGGAAATTACCAATAGAAAGCAGGCCCAGCAATGGTTAGAGCAAGCTCATTATCAACCTTCAGTTGTTAAAATTGGTCGCGCTAAACGTTCCTTGGCTCATGCATTTGTTGGCAATGTATCCTTAACTGGTCATCCAAAAAATTTATTAAATAAAGGTCAGGTTTGGCTCAATAGTGCTGACTCTGTCTTAAATTTTATGGCTAGATACAGTGTGCCTGTTAAAAATTGTGTTCAGGGGTCTTTAAGTAAGGGCGTGTGTATGATTGATACTTCTATAGCGGCTATCGATTAAAAGGTATGTTTAAAATGAAAAATAAATTATTAATTTTGATACTTAGTTTATCTTTTTTAATGTCTCATGCAGCTCAGGCAGGCGGTATCCACTTTGGGTCTCGTGAATTATCAAGCATTGGTTCAATATTGATTGTGACCTCTCCCATAACCTTGCCCATTATGAGTGGTAAGAGCATGATTGATCATTCAAAAAGAGCCAATGAGCAAGAAAAACAAAAGACCAAGAAAATCCCAGTAAAAAATAAAGAGGGCGAAGAGCAGATATTGGAAATACCTGAAGAAGTTGCCGATCAGATCAAGGTTCAGGAAGGGGATATTGTTGAATTACAAACAGACGAAGTAGGGGTGTTGATGATTAAAAATAATCAGCCAAGTTATTACTTTGTGACCCAAGATCATGCATATTTATTTGAACACAATAAAATTTAATCAATCATATAAATTGTTTGCTAAAAAAATAGCCACCAAAAAATGGTGGCTATTTTAAATATGCTATGTTATACACCTTGAGCTTTAATGCGTTCTCCAATATGGTTCAGTTTCCCTAAGGCTGATAAATAGGCTTTGGCACTGGCAACAATCACATCAGTGTCGGCTCCTTGTCCATTAACAATATGGCCATCTTTAGACAGACGTACAGTTACTTCACCTTGGCTTTCGGTTCCTTCGGTAATGGCATTAACACTGTAAAGTTGTAATTGAGCATTTGAACTGACTTCACTTTCAATGGCTTTAAAAACTGCATCAACAGGGCCAGAGCCTTTACTGTGTGCACGGACTTCTTCTCCATTTTTATTGAAAACAATTTCAGCATTAGGTTCTTCACCTGTTTCTGTTTGAATTTTTAAAGACACATATTTAAAGTCATCTTGATTAATGGTGCCCATTTCATCAGAAACAAGTGCTTGTAAGTCTTCATCAAAAATTTCTCGTTTTTTATCTGCCAATTCTTTAAAGCGAGCAAAAGCAGCATTTAATGCTTCTTCTGTTTGTAGATCAATGCCCAATTCGCTTAATTTGGTTTTAAATGCATTGCGTCCGGATAATTTACCTAGAGTCAAACGGTTTGTGCTCCAACCAACGCTTTCAGCAGACATAATTTCATAGGTTTCACGGCATTTCAAAACACCATCTTGGTGGATCCCTGATTCATGAGCAAAGGCATTGGCACCAACAATGGCTTTATTGGGTTGAACGGGGTAACCTGTAATTGTTGAGACCAGTTTAGACGTTGGCACAATTTGGGTTGTGTCTACATTGGTTTCTAAACCAAATACATCCTTTCTGGTTTTAACTGCCATCACCACTTCTTCCAAGCTGGCATTGCCTGCACGTTCACCTAATCCATTAATGGTACACTCAACTTGTCGTGCTCCACCTAAGACAGCGGCTAGAGAGTTGCTGACTGCCATACCTAAGTCATTGTGGCAATGTGCTGACCAAACCACTTTTTCTGCACCTTTGGTGCGGCTGATCAATTCTCTAAAAAAAGCTTCTGTTTTGTGTGGAATAGAGTAACCAACAGTATCAGGGATGTTAATGGTTGTTGCACCAGCTTCAATGACAGCTGAACAGATTTCAGCTAAAAATTCTGGGTCAGAGCGCAAGGCATCTTCTGCTGAAAATTCCACATCATCTTGATATTCTTTGGCTATTTTGACCGCTTTTACTGCAGCTTCCAAAACCTGCTTAGGTGACATTTTTAATTTATGTTCCATATGCAGTGGGCTGGTGGCAATAAAAGTATGAATACGTGCTTTAGCCGCGCCTTTTACCGCTTCACCTGCTGCTCGCACATCTTTTTCATTTGCTCTTGCTAATGAGCAAACAGTCGATGTTTTAACGATTTGTGCAATGGCTTCAATGGCTTCAAAGTCGCCGGGGCTAGCTGCAGCAAAGCCTGCTTCAATTACATCAACTCCCAATTTTTCCAACTGGCGGGCAATTCTGATTTTTTCTTCTTTTGTCATTGCAGCACCGGGCGATTGTTCACCATCTCTTAATGTTGTATCAAAAATGATTAATTGCTTATTTTGTGACATGTTTGTGTGCTCCGTTTGTTGTTCATCTGTTTGTAAAATATGTTGTAAATTTAAGGAAATACCTAAATGTTGCGCTAATTCAACCAGTTTTTGTAGTTTAGTCAGAGGTAGAGAATCTCTTTTCCGCCATTTATATATAGCTGCAGTTGTCAGAGGATCATCTTTAAAATAGTCTTGCCATGCTTGTGCTAAAGCATTGACGCCGCCAAAAAGTTTTACTATTTTATTTATGTCCAATTGTTTCATTTTTTACCTTTTTGTCTAAATTTAAATTAATTGAATCATTTTTTGTTAATTTAGCATATGAATTGTCTAAATGAAAATATATTTTTTAAAATTTTCAAATAAAATTAAAATTTTTTAGAAAAAATGTCTATAATTTTTGTTTTGATTTTGTTTTAATTGATGTTTTTTAAAATACAATAATGTTAGAAAAAAACACTGTCTTTAGAATTTAATCAAATACAGTGTTTTTAAAGAAATATATTGATTGAAAGGAGTTATAGCCCATTAATCAATATATTTAAGGTGGTGAATGCTTATTTTTTATTATTTGGTTGATCCTGAAAACGTTTTTTAGGGTGCCAAGCAGTACGTGCTGTTTGGGGGGGGGGGGTAGGCGTTGTGCTAACACGTTTATTTTTCGAGGTTGCTTGTAGGTTTCTAGGTTGCGTGGGTGGAATTAAATGGTGTTTGCTGTAACCAATTAAGTCTTCCCTTCCCATATTGCGCAAAGCTTCTCTAAGTAAAGGCCATCCTTCTGGTGCATGATAACGCAAAAAAGCTTTATGTAGCTTACGTCGATAAGCATCTCGTACAACATCTACCTTTTCAGAACTACGGCTTAGTTTTTTTAATGGGTTACGGCGAGTGTGCCACATGGTTGTGGCCAGAGCCATAGGGGTGGGGACAAAACTTTGTACTTGGTCTAGTCTGAAGTTATGTTTTTTTAGCCATAAAGCAAGATTGAGCATATCTTCATCACTGGTGCCTGGGTGAGCAGCAATAAAATATGGAATTAAATATTGCTCTTTCCCCGCTTCTTTAGAGGCTTGTTCAAATAATTGCTTAAAGCGCTCATACGTACCCATACCTGGTTTCATCATTTTACTTAATGGGCCTTCTTCAGTATGTTCAGGGGCAATTTTTAAATATCCTCCCACATGGTGGGTAACCAATTCTTTGATATATTCAGGGCTTTTTATAGCTAAGTCATAACGTAAGCCTGAACCAATACTGATTTTTTTGACTCCTTTAACGGCTCGAGTACTGCGATATAAATCGATTAAATGGCTGTGATCGGTATTTAAATTTGGACAAATATTTGGATAGACACAGCTTAATTTACGACATGAGCGTTCAATATTGGGGTCTTTACAGTGTAAACGGTACATATTTGCTGTTGGACCGCCTAAATCCGTAATATGCCCTGTAAAGCCCTTTGTTTTATCTCGAATTTCTTCTATTTCTTTGATAATGGATTCTTTTGATCTGCTTTGGATAATACGCCCTTCATGTTCTGTAATGGAACAGAAGGTGCAACCACCAAAACAACCACGCATAATATTAATGGAAAACTTAATCATCTCCCATGCAGGAATACGTGCATTTGAATAGGAAGGGTGTGGGTTACGCGCATAGGGCAAGCCAAAAACATAATCCATTTCTTCTGTTGATAGGGGAATAGGTGGTGGAGTAAGCCAGACGTCTCGATCACCATGCAACTGGACTAATGCTCGGGCATTTCCGGGATTAGATTCTAAATGAAGTGTTCTACTGGCATGAGCATAAAGCACAGGATCATAAGCTACTGCTTCAAAACTGGGGATGCGAACAACAGAATGTTTACGTTGTTCTTGTCGAATAGCAGAGCGCTCTTTAACATTTAAAAATTGAATAGGTTGTGTTGTATTTTGTTTTTGTGCCGTTTCAGTGGTGACATCATATGGATTGACAGGTTCAGGAACAAAGCCAGGTACATCAACTGTTGTAGAATCAATTTCAATCCAGTTTTCATCAGGTTTATAGCCATGAGGCACTAAAAATGCTGCACCTCTAATGTCTCTCATCTCTGAGAGTTTTTCTCCTGCTGCAGCCCTATGTGCCATTTCTAATAAAGCGCGTTCAGCATTCCCATATAATAAAATATCGGCTTTTGAATTGATTAAAACAGATGGGCGTACTTTATCTGTCCAATAATCAAAATGAGCAATACGGCGCAAACTTGCTTCAATAGAACCAATCATGACCCCTATACCAGGGTAGGCCTCTTTACATCGTTGAGCATAGACAGATAATGCTCTATCAGGGCGTTTATTAGGTTCCGCATTTGGGGTGTAGGCGTCATCAGAACGCGGTTTTTTATCTGCTGTGTAGCGATTGATCATGGAGTCCATATTGCCAGAGGTGACACCAAAAAATAGATTAGGTTTCCCTAATTTACGAAAGTCATCAACAGAGCGCCAATTGGGTTGTGCAATAATACCGACACGAAAACCATGAGACTCAAATAACCGTCCAACCAAAGCCATTCCAAAGCTTGGGTGATCAATATAAGCATCTCCCGTTACGATAATGATATCGCAACTATCCCAGCCTAACTGATCCATTTCAGCTTTGCTCATTGGTAAAAATGGTGCAGTCCCAAAACGGTGTGCCCAGAATTTTTTATAACTATTGATTTTTTTTGGTGTGTGTGTGGCTGTGGTCATAATGAAAATACAATAAAATAAATACCTTAACTTACTATTATCTCATAGCTTAATTGTTTTATGGACAACTTTTTTGTTATATCGTTTATTTTTAAATAAATAAAGCTGGTTAAATTTTAGATTGTGTATTTTAAAATTTAAAAAATAAAATAATTGTTTTTGTTTTCTAAAATTAAGATTTATTTAAGGAATTTTTGTTTTATGTGTATGTGTTAAATTTTTTTTGATAATAAAGCTTGATTTGCGCCGTGTTTTCTGGTTTAATTCGCCTTCTGTTACCGAAGCATGAAAAGGCCAGATAGCTCAGTCGGTAGAGCAACGGACTGAAAATCCGTGTGTCGGCGGTTCGATCCCGCCTCTGGCCACCAATAAAAACAAGCCTTTCAGATATGAAAGGCTATTTTATTTTTTCCTACACATTTCTCATCTTCCTACACATATGCTACTTAGTTGGTGTCGCTTTTTTCCCCTGTCTGTGACGTATATAATGCCTTGTCATTTTTTCGCTAGTATGCCCTAATTGATCTTTTGCTGCGATAATTCCTTGAGTTTCGTCTTTGTCTGTTGCAGCTTTAGCACGTAAATCTTTAAATTGGAAATTTTTAAAATCAATACCTGCTTTAGTACGAGCATTGTCAAATAGCTTATCTGGTTGCCGCTATGGCAGCTCAAATGCGAGTTAATGAAGTGGAAGAAGGAGACTTAGAGTCTATCGTACTGAGTCGGGCTAAGGATATTTTAGCCGCTTCTGAGAGCGAGTTTTTTAAACTATTGGACTTTTACCGTGGTGGCCTAGAACACACACAACACCTATTTAACTTCTGGGTATCAGATGAAGGTTTTGTGGTTTTAGCGGGTGATCATGGATTAAAAAGAGAAAGTGAGGCAGGTGTAACCATTCCACCTGCCCGATTTCGGTTTTGCGATTGGCTCAACGAAAGAACGTTATCAATTATTAAAAGACAATTAGAAACACCTGCTATTCCTTGATGATTCTATTTCATCAGCATTTTTTAGAGCTGAAACAATGGAGTTTGTCTGATTTGGAATCATTTATTGATAGCCAGTCGTATCAAGACTATCAGAAACGGGAAGAGCTGCGTTTTGAAAACAAACAAAATGAAATTACCTCTATTCAAAAGACCATAGCCAGCAGTATCCAGTCCGTCATTAAACAGCTTGTTAATGTTGCCTCTGTGATAGCCAAGAAATAAACCTAAATATGGGGGCATCCCATATTTAGGTTCATCATTTATTTAAATCCATAGACAATAGAATTAAATCAACCTAAAATATGCGAATCAATTTATTAGATGGCATATTAACATGTTCAAGAAACTTATCACATTTTTGCTAATAGCAGCTAGTTGCTATACGTATGCCCAATCATCATCAAATATAGAGCAACAAAGGAATAATATGGACAAAGGTTATCAAACAGGTAAATTGGGTACCCAAAATCAAGAAGAACAATTGACACAACTAATTGAGCAATGTTTAGAGTTGATAAACGAAGAACCGACATATCGTACCATTAAGGCTCTGCCACAAGATCAACCTCATCCGCAAATCTGGAACATAAGAAAATGTGAAGAATATTTTTCCTTAATGGATGACCAAGGTGAGCTTGATCAGGCAAGTCAAGATATAAATACTCTAGAGAAAAAACGTCAAATAGAAGATATTTACAAAAAAATCTATTTGGTTATTTTTGATGCTGGCTTAATGAATGCTTTGAATCCATCTATGCCTTGGGATTTTGGACAAGAGTTTAGTCGTGCAACAGGCTTTATGGATTACCAAGAGCAATTAAGTTTACAACTAGGTAAAGAAAAATATAGGCAATTAACATTTGATGACCTAATAAAAGGTTTTTTTGGGTCAAGAGAAAAAATGGAACAGTCTAGGAATGATTTTTTTCAACAGAAAGTACATGAGTATCATATTGGGGAAGATTAATGCCTGAAGATTTAAAACAAGTATTAATTGATCGAACTGATCCCAAAACTCAAAATACACGTTGGGAAGCTGGTTCTTCTAATGGTTATCGTGACATAGATGGCAATATTCTTGTTGTTGATAGAGTTTTTTTAAAAGATGATCAGTTAAGTAACCCTAAATTTGATGGTGACCCTCGTGTTGCAACAAAAGAAGAAATTATTTCTGCTGGATTTAAAATAAAAGAAGGAGAAGAAAACCAAGGAACGAAGGGGCTAATAAAAGGTAAAACTAGCAGAGATATTAGGCAATTAGATGATGAATATAGGTTAAAGCCAGATACACCAGAAAATAAAGAAGAACTTAAACAAGCTAAAGAAGCTTTATACACTACTTACTATAGTGGTTTGCAAATAGAAAGTGATAAAAACCATTTCCCTGAATTTAAAAATGAATTTAGTTCCCCCTTAACTGAGAAGCAAGAAAAACAAATTGCCCAGTTAGAGCAAATGGCAGCAGGTATCGGGGTACGTATACGGCATTTTGGTGATCTACCTTATTACGATAAAAAAGTAGACATGATTTCATTACCGACTAAAGATCACTTTAATTCGCCAGAAGAATATATGCAGACATTGTTTCATGAGTTGATTCATGCGACTAAAAATAAGGCTCCCCAATTTGGTGTAGAGCATGTGCCTAATTTTGGTCAGGGCGACTATAACTATGGTATGGAAGAGTGGCGAGCCGAGTTAGGCTCAGTAGTTTTGATGACAAGCCTAGGAGCTTCTTTTGATACAAAAAATAGTGCAAGTTATGTTCATGAGTGGTCTGATAGTGATCGTTGGTTTCAAGAATTAACAGTAGAAGATAGAGAATTAAAAATAATGCAAGCTATTGACTCTGCCAATTTTCTACTGGAAAAAGCAGGTCTTAATAAAGTTGAGTTTTCAGAAAAAGAACTACAAGAATTAAAAGAGATTAATGCAGCTTTCCCTGAGTTGCCTAAGTCCCTATTAAAAGAGCATGAAAAAACAGTTATAGAAGGTGAAGAGACTAAAGGGCTTAAAGTTAGTCAGAAGGTGTTGGATATTTATAATAAGCTATATGAAGGGTTAGCACCTCAGTTAGCTGAAAAAGGTGCCGAAAAATGGACAGCACCAATGTTAGCTGAAACAACACATGCTTGTGTTGAAAAAGGGATAAGTGTGGGGGGGTGCTCATTTTGACACAGAGAACAGGGGTAATAAATTTGGCTGAAAATTAGAACAGATAAGGATTTAGCAAAATTTTGCACTAAAAAATAAAATGCGCAAATTTGCGCAAAAATGAGCAGATATTGAGCATTTTTGCGCTTTTTTTGACACTATAATGAGCATATTTGATTTTTTTTGATCGCCTTGTTTTGTGTGGCATTTGCTTCGATTTGTATGAAAAAGAAGGACTAACTTGTTTGTTAATAGCTGGACCTTAAGATAGAGCGTAAATTGATAATAAAATCAGACAATGTTCTTATTTAACTTGGACGTATTTACTTATAGTTTACGTCCAAGTTAAATTGTTACTTTTTCTGCTTTTGCGTTGAAACAGAATTATAAACCTTCTGTAAATTAGTATCGTTAAGTTCGGTTATACTTGTTACCCCGTACTTAGTAATCAGTAGGTTTTTTAGCCATTCTTCCTTATGTTTTGTGTTTATTTTTATATAGGCATATTTTCTTTTTCTCCATTCATCATCAATTTTTGGAGCAGTTTTCATTGATGATAATCTTCCAATCCAGGTTCGTAAGTATTTTTCGGCTTTTGTATAGTCACTTAAAGCAATTAATCTATATTGGCTAACTTTGCAGTGTCTATTTAGGCTAGACCAAACGGCTTGGTATGTTTTAGGTTGTTTTTTTAATAGATTTTCAAGTGCGACAATCTCTTTTACTAGTTCCTGTAGAGTTGATGCCATTTTTTCGGATATATGCGTTTCATTTGGTTCAACTTTAGCAATTGTTTTTGTTATATGTTTGTCGGTATTTATTTGGTTTATTGTATTCCCTGATCCTGATGTAATAACGCTATTTGTTACGTTCCCACCTATTTTGTTGCCAATCTCTTGTGTTGTTTGCTGGTTGTCGTTGCAAGGTAGATTTTTGGAACGAACCCCTATTAAAACATATTGAACATCCAAACCTAACTCTGAGGCTGTTACTAAAAATTCAGCAGGTAACCCCCTTTGTCCAGACTCATATAATCGCAACCCCTCTCTACTTATATTGTTTTTATTTGCAAAATCCGCTTGGCTGTACCCCAATCGTGATCTTTCTTCTATTAGCCTAATAGCTATATCTGCACGAATCATAAAAGGTCCTTTAAATATTTAACAACATATATTGACATGCCAACATATGTTGGCTATTATTGCTTCAAGTGATTGCTTAAACATAAGCAATTAAATAAATGCTGGTTTTTATTGCTGCCAAGGAGTTAATTGTATGAATCCAGATCAAATCTATCAAGCATTAAGTGAAAAAAACCTTAATGCTACATGTATTGCAAAGGCGTTAAGCGTTAGACCACAAACAGTCGCCAACCTAATTAGAGAGGGAAAAGGTAGTAAGCGTATTGCAAAAGCTATAGCGATAGCACTCGAAGAGTCTATTGATGTTGTTTTTCCTTATTACAAAAGCAAAGACAAAAAAAAGCTAGATACAAACCAAAAAATCGAAGAGTTAAAAGAAAGATTTGCTGCTTTAGTGTAATTTTGGGTGAAACGATATGAATAAGGTATATTTTTCTGTGGCTGATTTGGTTGATATGGGTTTGAAGTGTTTACCTACAACTAGACGCCGTATTTTGGAAAAAACAAAAAATGAAAACTGGCCTTTTATTGAAAAGACTGGGAAGGGTGGAAAGCGTAAAGAATATGCACCACCAGCTTATGTGCTTGATGAAATCAACCAAAAACAAGCTATTAAAGTAATAAAGGAAACAAGTACCGAACTTACAACAGTTGAAAATAACTTTCCTACTTTAGCAGTTGATCAAACACTTAGTAGTGTTCAAGCAATAAAAGAAGGTGCTCGTAAGGGTGTGCTTGCTGCCATAAGACGCTTGATGGTTACTACTAATTGCTCAAAAGAAGCAGCTATACAGACATTATTGGTACAAGCACAGTTGCCAGGTAATGAGCAGGTCAAGGCTACATTCTTAAATGCTTGTGATTCTCGTGGTAGCACAGAAGATAAATTACCATCAATTCGTACTATTAAACGCTGGTTTGCTCAAGACACTTGTAATAATTTGGCTCCTAAAGTCCGTAAGGCTGATATGAATATACCTGAATGGGCTCGTCTATTTCTGAGCATTTGGCAAACACCTCAAAAGCCTACAGTGTCTAGCTCTTATGAAGATTTTTGTAAAATGTATCAAGGTGAAGCCCCTAGTATCCATGCCGTACGCCGTTTTCTTAAAAAGTTAGGTAATGTGACTAGAGAGCATGGCCGCATGGGACCTAGAGAACTTAAAAACATCAAACCTTTTGTACGTAGGAAATTTGAGCATTTACTACCAACCGATATTTACACAGCAGATGGTCATACATTTGATGCTGAAGTAGCCCACCCCATTCATGGCCGCCCTTGGAGACCTGAAATTACCACGGTTGCCGATGTTGCTACTCGTAAAATAGTAGGTTGGTCTGTTGATTTGGCTGAGAGTGCATTAGCTGTATTGGCTGCTGTCACTCATGCTGTAGAGACTAACGGTATACCAGCAATATTTTATGTAGATAATGGCCCTGGTTACGATAACGCCTTAATGAGTGATGTATCTATAGGGATTATGGGGCGTTTAGGTACTGAAATGACAAACAGTATTCCGTACAACTCACAATCACGCGGTGTTATTGAGCGTTTGCATCAAACTGTTTTTGTTAAAGCAGCCAAAAAATTACCCACTTATATGGGTAAAGATATGGACCAAGAAGCTAAACAATTTGTTTTTAAACACACTCGTAAAGATATTGTCGCTCCATCCAACAAAAAACCATTGTTGCCTACTTATGAACAGTTTTTGAAGCTGTGTGAAGAGGTTGTAGAAGAGTACAACAATAGGCCTCACCGTAGTTTACCTAAAATTGTTGATAACACTGGTACACGTAGACATATGACACCTAGCGAAATGTGGGCGTTAAAAGTTGAAAATGGCGCAGAGATTATCACGGTAACACCAGATCAAAGCACCTATTTATTTAGACCTCAGATTCAGCGCAAGGTGTTGCGTGGTGAGATCAGGTTTATCAATAGACGCTACTTTAATAAAGACCTTGAGGAATTTCATGGCGAAATAGTCAATGTTGCATTCGATATTCATAACGGTGAGCAAATTTGGGTATACAACGACATAGGTATATTGATTTGTACCGCTCAGGCCGATGCTAATGCTCAAAATTATATGCCAGAAAGCTACGTTCAATCAAAACGTGATAAACGTGCCCAAGGTAGAGAACGCCGCCTAGAAAACAAACTAGCTGAAGTACGTGCCGAACACAAAGGACAACCTCTTATTGAGCATCAAGCATCCCTATCAATGGCTGGTATGAATATTGATATGGCTCAGGTTCAGCAATTAGGTGCAGCCGCATTAGAGCGTATCACAGTACCCACTAAAACCAACCAAAGCAACACTATTAGTCAACCTGTTATTAAACAAGAACCAGTTATTAATCATGAATTTGTTGTACCTACTGACCCAATGGCACGGTACCAACAATACTTAATTAGTGTCGATAGATTCAACAATGGAGAGGATTTGAGCGAATTTGAAAAAAATTGGATTAAACGGTACCCAGATTCTAATGAATTTAGGGCTATGAGTAAAAAAGTAGCAGGTTTATGAAAGGTGGAAATATGAATATTGATATAAGGCCAACTTGGTCGGGGGTGTTAGCAATTTATGACATGCTTCTTCAATCTGAGAATTTACAGGGTTTTATGGGACTTAGACAGAGTGTTTCTAAAGCTTTTGCTTGTGCTACTGCTCTTCAAGCTATAGAGCACACTTTAACGGATGAGCAAAAGGAGTTAGTTAACAAAAGTCTTTCTGGTCCAACATCAATAAGATAGTGAAAGGTAGATATATGGCAATTGATCTTAATCTTAGTGAGTTTCGTGAAGAAATTATAGAGGCTCATGCAGTAGTGGCTTGCACAGGTAACTTGGGACCTTTAAAACCGCTTCCTTTAAATCTTTTTACTGGTCTTGTCTGTGTAAACGCCCTTTTTGAGATTGAGCATACATTAACAGATGAGCAAAAAGAAATAGTTAAGAAAGTATTTGGATGGGAAATAAAAATGCAGGGTAGCCGCCCTGCATCTTGAGAATCACGAAAAAACCAAACTAACGGGAGTAATTATAAATGAGTAATCAAAAAATAGCCAATATAGCGAACTTGAATATAGTGAGCATTGCCGCTGAAAAGTTAATAAGCCGTCAAGATGGCTTACCAGCAATCGGTGTTTATTATGGTCCTAGTGGCTATGGTAAGACCACAACTACTATCGCTGTAGCCAATGCTACTCGTGCTTATTATGTTCAAATGCGCTCAGCATGGAGTAAAAAGGCTTTTGCTGAAAAAATCTGTATAGAACTAGGTGTAACAGTTGGTAAAACCATATCAGCTTGCTTAGATGCAATCACTGAGCAACTAGGTGCCAGCCAACGCCCGTTAATTATTGATGAAGCTGACTATGCAGCAGCTAAGCCAGGCTTTGTTGAGTTTATTCGAGATATCTATGAGGGTAGTCAATCACCAGTCATCTTAGTTGGTGAAGAACGGTTACCAGACAAACTTAAAAGATTTGAACGTTTTCATGGTCGTGTACTTGTATGGATTCAAGCTCAGCCCGTTTCGTTTACTGATGCTCGTTTACTAGCAGAAATGTACGCCCCAAAAATTACTATTGCTGATGATTTAATCACAAAGCTGGTTGAGTTAGCTCATGGTTCTGTACGTCGTGTCACTGTGAACCTAGTCAATATTGAAGAGTATGCAGCTACAGTAGGTTTAGATTCTGTCTCTTTAAATGATATTGACAAAAGCATTTTGTACACAGGTGAGGCACCTAGACGGGGGGTAAGAGCATGAAACCAGTTGCCATGTATGAGTGTCCCGTGTGCCAAAGTGAATACAAAACAGCGGAAGTAGCTATTGTATGTTGTTTAAATGCTCAATATGAATGTCCTGTTTGTGGTGGGTCTCGGGGTAGTGACAAAAAATTGGCATTTCTATGCTGTGTAAACGAAATGGAACCATCTTTTTATCAATGTCAGCAATGTGGTGCCATTCATGAAACAAAAGAAGAGGCTCAGCAATGTTGCTCTGAAGGTGATCAGCATGACTAATTTAACTTTGCCCGTCCCCAGTCAACGTAGCCGAATTTGGGCTTACATTCGTACCCAAAAAGGCAAGGTTTTTTATCGTACCGATATTTTATCTGCTTTGGGGCTTACTCAAAATGAGGTTGATGCTAAGTATTTGCGGTGTTTGGTTAACTGTGGATTTTTAGAGGTAGTTAATAAAAAACCAGTTTCTTATAAATTTGTTAAGGATATTGGTGTAGATACTCCCCGCTTTACCAAAGCTGGAGAGCTTATTACAAAAAGCACAATCTCCGAGGTTCTTTGGTTAACCATGCGGATTTTGGGGCGTTTTACGACTCATGCTCTGGTTTTGCATGCAAGCACAGAGGATAGAGCGATAAAAAGTAGTAATGCTCGTGTCTATGTTTGGATGCTTAAATCCGCAGGTTATTTGAAATCAGTTGGTTTTCAAGGCAGAAAAGAGGTTTTTTTGCTAATCAAAAACACAGGGCCAAAACCACCTCAAATATTGCTTATTAAAGAAGTGTACGACCCTAATTTAAACAAAATTATGCTCAGAGAGGTACCAGAAAGTGATTAAGAACCCTGTTATTTTTTATACCAAAGGCAGCGAACGCCTTCCTACAAAAGAAGATGGGCTTTTATTAGTAAAAATGGCCCGTAAAGATGGTCGCCTAATGTGTTTCTTAGGTACTTATGCAAGGTGTTTGCCTTGTTCAGTTGGTAAGCAAGGTGATTTACATATTTTTGAATGCAATGGTTTTGACACTGGTGTTTATCTGCACGAGCTGGAGTACTTAATTGTTAATGATATTGGGAGTGTTTAATGAACTGGTTTGATATTTTAAAAAACGCGGTGGCTCATAGTTCTCAAGGGCAAGTTGCTGTTGCCATTGGTTACAGTCCAACCACTATTAATCAGGTCTTGAAAGGCAAATATGCAGGCAAAACAGACAAGGTAGCGCAGCGTGTTATTGATGTGCTTGCAGTTGTTGAATGTCCATACCAAGGCGAAAAAATCGCAATGTCTGAATGCAAGGAAATAGCGCAAGGCCCTGCACCCAGTCACAACCCTAGCAAAATGGCGCACTGGCGTGCATGTCAAACATGTATTTTAAATCAAAAATAAGGGCACTATTATGAAAATCTTACAATTACCTAAAGTATTAAACCCAGTTAATTTCAGTCGTTTAGTAACAGTTAACATTCTAATCCGCAAGATCAGAAGATACGGCGAAATTCAAGTTGTCAGCACAACCATTGTTACCAAAGAAAAACAGCCTAAGTTATTTTTAAACGTTTTTGATAAGGAAACTATGTTTAATGCAGGCTTTGTGTCAAATATCGTGCAAAAAAATGGCGTGTTTTACAGTGAGCAAAATGGGGTTGTTGTTGAGTGGGTGGTGATCAAAAAACAACCACAATTAACCACACAAGCCATACAAGACAATTTTGTTTTTCATGTTGAGGGCTAAATCATGAGTACAGAACAAGACAAAATTTTAGCCAAGATTAAAAAATGTCTGGCTTTATCAAAAAGTCCTAATGCTAATGAGGCTGCTGTAGCTTTGAAACAGGCTCAAAAGCTAATGTCTGAATACAATATTACCCATTCAGATGTGGCTTTTAGTGATGTTCGGGAGTGTCATAGTAATGGTCAAGTATCCCACAAACGCCCTAAATGGGATTGGGGGTTGATGCACATTATTGAACATGCTTTTGGCTGTGAAAGCTTTACAGAAGGTTTTGTGAAAGGCTTTGATTATCGTTATAGAGTTGTTTTTATTGGTGTGGGTGCTAATCCTGAAATTGCAGCATACACATATAACGTATTGAAGCGTCAATTACTCAAGGCACGTAACCATTACTCAAAAACAGCATTAAAAAACATTGTGAGAAGAAACAAAATCGCTCGAGCTGACAAGTTTTGTGATGGGTGGATATCAGCCATTTATCAAAAGGTGAAAGATTTTGCTCATACAGAACATAAGACCATTATTGATGAATACATAAAGATTAAACATCCTGATTTAGTCGAAGCTAATAGCATCGAACGTAAAGTCACACATACAACAGGCAACCAAGATCGCTTTTTTGGAGCTGTTGCTGCTGAAAATGTAGACTTACATCATGGTGTAAATGGTTCAACTAATCAGGCATTGGAGCTCAAACCATGAAAACAAAATGTCCTGCTTGCGGTGCTGTTTCTAGTTTGGATGTACTGATCGCTTGTAATGATGCCCGCGAAGTAGTCCGTTTAATTTTGAATATCAATAACAAGCTATGTGAACAACTCATTCAATACTTAGGTTTATTTAGACCTTCTAAAACTGACTTGTCATGGTCAAGAACAGCCAAGTTATTAAATGAATTGGTACCAGATATACAGGCTCAAAAAATCAGTCGTAATGGTCATGTATACAGCGCACCACTTGAGGCTTGGAGCTGGGCAATTGATCAGGCTATGGCTGCTCGTACTACCCTAAAACTACCCTTAAAAACACATGGTTATTTATATGAAATATTAAGCAGTTATCAAGGGCAGAACGCAGCCGCACAAGTGGTAAACGACTTACCTACAGCACAACCTAAAAAAGCCAGCAGCGGCCTAAAAGGTTTAGCAATTTTGGAACGTATGAAAAATGGATAATAACTTTATCAGAACCGAGATTATAGAAGGATTACAAAAGCTGTTTTCCTTACGTTTGATCGGTTCACCCGCTGAGGACATTTTACAAGTGACAGGAGAAACTTGGATTGTTGCATTTAGTAAAAAAACCGAAGGCTGGAAGATAGAGGATGAGGGGCGCATTGAAAAAGCATTCAATTTGATTTTAGCAGATATTGAACGCTGGCCCTCTCCTAAACAAGTTATTGCATTAATCCCAAAACGTAAGAAGCCCACAGAATTAGCACCGCCCAAGTTTACATCTGAGCAAATAGCAGCAAACAAAAAGCGGTTAGCTGAAACTTTAAAAATCATAGTAGCAAAAATGGAGATGACAAAATGAACGCAAATGTACCAGAAGGATATAAAACAGACGCAAGGGGTAATTTAATTCCTGTTGCAAACATCAAGGAAATTGACCTTGTTAAGGATGATCTTGTTATTGAATTAGTTAAAAAAGCCAAACAAAAAACACAAGAGCTGGCTGTTTTTAAGAATGAGCTTATGGGTGATATTGAGGCATTTGTACAGCTATCAGCAGAACAGTATGACGTAAAACTGGGTGGCATTAAGGGTAATGTGCGCCTGATGAGTTTTGATGGTAAGTACAAAGTTGAGCGCAGTATATCAGACACTTTAACTTTTGATCAGAATTTACTAGCAGCTAAAGCCTTGATTGATGAGTGCTTGCATGATTGGACAACTGACGCTCGCCCTGAATTATGCGCCCTTATTAATAACGCATTTGATGTAGATAAACAAGGTAACTTAAATACTGGTCGTATTTTGGGTTTACGTAAGCTCAAAATTGATGATGTTCGTTGGCTAAAAGCCATGAAGGCGTTAGATGACAGTATTACTATTCAATGTTCAAAATCATATGTACGTGTTTATGAGCGCAATGAGCAAGGTAACTATGATCAGATTAATCTTAATGTGGCGAGGGTTTAATTATGGCTAAGGTAATTATCACAATAGAGGATACACAAGATGGCACTATTGGTTACAAAACAGAATATTGCGATTCTTCTGACAAGGAGTCTAAATCAAACTATTTGGCTCATGTATTAAATATTTCTGTTGAAAGATTTGTTATAGAGGTTTTCGGAGGTGATGTGCACGATATCCAAAAACATTAGAAGCGAAACCGCAGAAATGCGGTCTGTTAGGTGCGGTGACTTAACACTGATGAGCAGCCAAGGAAAATAATATGAGTACCAATTTTATAAGAGCAAAAATCGCAAAAATACACATAGCAAAGCAGCAATTGTGCATGGTTGATGATGATTACAGAGCCTTATTGATCAGAATTACAGGTAAACGTTCAAGCACACAGCTAAGCGATACACAACTAAATGATGTTTTAAGAGAGTTAGAGCGGCTCGGTTTTCAGCCAAAAAAGCGTGATATCACTGCTCCACCTAACCCTAAAACAGACATTGCGCCAATGATCGCCAAAATTGAGGCTCTTTTGGCTCATAGTAACTTACCTTGGACTTACGCTCATGCAATGGCTGAACGTATGTTTAATATCAAACGTGTTCAGTGGCTCAATCCAAGACAAATACATAAGCTGGTTGCTGCATTACAAATGTCAGCCAATAGAAAAGGTTAAAATATGTTAAATGCAAAAGATTTTGAGAGGGTTCAACACCTGTTGCCAGATAGTGTTAAAGATTTGGCTCAAATTATTGGTTTTGAAAAAACATACTTGTTGATTAAGCATTTGGGTGGTACAACATTTCCTGTGTCAAAAAATATGCATAAAAATGGTGTGATTCGATACGAGATGATTGCAGAGATTATTGGTGTGACGGCTGCTGACATTTTAACTAACCATTATGGCGGTGATACAGTTTATATTCCTCGGTGTTTTGAAGCATTAACAGAGGTTTGTCATAGAGTAATTCGTGCTCGATTTGATAGAGAAACAAAAGACGTTCCCGCTATTTATGTTGTTGCTGATCTTGCGCGCGAGTATGAAGTGTCAGATCGTCATGTATGGAGGATTTTAAAAGAGGGTGACAGGGAAGATAATAGCGTTATTCAAGATAGTTTATTTTAATTTTACAGGCCCGCATTTGCGGGCTTCTTAATACCAAACCCACTGACATTCGTCAAATCCTCAAAAACTTACTCAACACATACAATTTAATCATTGTTTATTAACCCCTACAGATGGCGGTTTATGCAGATACGTGATTTATTTTGTAACCCTAAAACTGGGCAGCTTTCTCATTCAAAAGTGTGGGCCAATGTTGCGTGTGCAGCATCAACTTATAAATTTATCGTTGAACCAGTGCCTTATGAAGTTTGGTTCGCCTATCTTGGGCTAGTTGGTGGCTACGCTGCTGCTCGCCGCTGGATTGCTGCAAAGGATAAGAAAGGTAATTCAAATGTTTAAAAGTCGTTTAATTGAATGGCTCCCTGTTGTTCTTGTTTTGGCTGGCTATGTTGCTATTTATTTTGTAGGAGCTGATCACGCTAGAAATGAATACAAAGCCAAAATCGCTGAGTTACACCGTCAGCACGCAGAACAGCAAACACAACAGGCATTAATTTACGCAGATCAAGTATCTGCTGCTCAAAAGAAGATGCAAGCATATGAAGAAAAAGCCAATCAAGCCGCTATGGACTTGGCTTTAGCTCAGAATCAATTGAAACAAAAGACCAATACCCTACAAAAAGAGGTGATTTATGTTACTCAAAAAGACAAAAGCTCTGGTGATACTTGCGATGCTTTCAGCCCTGACGGCTTGCAGCTCTACAAATCCGCCTTTGGTTATCCCGCAGCAGATTGATGAAACTTGTCAAAAACCTTCTGGCTCCTTGCTTGTTAAGCCAGTGAAGCCAGAAGCCCCAAAGACAGGTTCTCGTGAAGATATTTTGAATCATGTCATTTTGTATGGTGAATATACACAAACCCTAGAATCGCAAGTAGATCAATGGATTAAATTATATGGTGGACAGAATGATTGATTTTGCAAAGCTGTTTTTATCTATCATGTCTGCTATTGGTACCCTGTTTTATGTATTTGGGTTTGCTTATATGGCAGGAATGGGTTTTACATTTGGCGCATTAGTGTGTTTAAAATTTTTTGGAAAGTTTTAATATGAACCATCAAGATTACACAGATCATTTGATTTACCAGGCGCAATTAGCTCATGCCAATATTGCACAAGCAACCCAAAGAGCTTTGCAAAGTGCGCCATTCTATCAAAAGGTATATAAGTTTTTAGAGGTGCGCTTTCAAGGGAATGCTAATTTAAGTTGGTATTTTCGCCCACCTAAAACACCTTCAATTGTACTAACGATTAATTCACCATTAAGCGTCACCAGTGGTAATGATTTAAGTGAATTAATTGACGTGCAAAATGATGATTTTTTTGTCACAGCAGAACAACCCAATCAATTTGTGTTTATTGAGAAGCTTCCTGTTGATTCTGAGCGGTTTTCTCGTCGTGTTCGTTTAGATATCTCGGAGCACCACTAATATGGACATTTCAGATCAAGCCACAATGAGAGAAGAGCAGTTTTTACATGCTGCACTTGAATGTGCATTAGCGCAAACATCTCATAATCAAGGTCCTGAGAATTGCGATGAATGTGGTGAGCCAATTCCCGCTGCACGCCGTCAAGCCCTACCTAGCGCAGTACGGTGTGCCGAATGCCAACAGGTATATGAAAGCAAAGCAAAGCGAGGCCTATTGTGACTTTGGAATTGGCTTTTAATATTTTATTGGCTATTGCCAGTGGTGCACTAGGTTTGTTAATTAAAAGGCTGTATTCAGTGATTGACGCTCAAAGCGACAAGATCGAACGAATACTTGTACATTACCAGCCCCGTTCTGATGCCCACAATAATCAAAATCAGATTTTAGGAGCCATAAAAGAGGTTAAGTCCATGGTTGACAAATTAAATGACAAGTTAGATCGGAAGGCTGACAAATGACAGATAACAACCAAAGCGAACAGTTGCGTTTACTGCATCAAATGAACAAAAAACTTGATTGTATTGATTCTAAAGTTGATCGCATTGAAACGGATGTAAAAAAAACGGCTGCTATTACAGGTGCTGTAGCGGGTGGTGTTACGGCGGGTATTGTGTCCACAGGTATCGCTATTCTTAAAGCAAAACTGGGTTTTTGATCATGGCTCATCCTCAAGATACACGTGACTCATTGCGTAAGTCATATATATATGATCAGCTTTCATTAGAGATCGCCGCAGCACAGCAGGGTGTGAGCTTTGCTACTGCTCGTCGCTGGAAATCTGAATCATTAAAAACTGGGGATGATTGGGACAAAGTAAAAGCGGCACACACTCTATCTGGTAAAGCTTTAGAGGGTATAGGTCGGGAAATTCTTACAGGCTTCTTATTGCAGTACCGTACCACCATGACTCAATTGGAAACAGCAGAGCTACCCCCTTCAGATAAGGTTGATTTACTTGCCAGTTTATCTGATGCATTTAATAAAACAGTGGCTGCAAACAAGAGGATTCTACCTGAGACCAGTCAACTGGCAACTGCAATCGAAGTATTAAATTTAATGAGTGAATACATACAGGTTAAACACCCTGTTATGTTGAAGGATTTTGTACAGATATTAGAAGGATTTGGACAGGAACTGGAGAGAAAATATGGGTGAAAAAATGATGATGCTTGTTTGTGCTTTCTGTCTTGCTGTTCTTGCAATAGCTGGTTGTGATAATGAAGAGCTTCAAAGACAAGAAAAAGAGCGATTGACACCAAAATTAATTACCGAGGCAAATGGCTGCAAAATCTATAAATTTATAGATAGAAGTCAGGACGTGTATTTTTCTGATTGCTCTGGCGATATAAAACACACGACTCGTCGTTGTACTGGTGGAAAAATTAGAACATGTCATGATGAAGACCATTTAACACTTAATACTGGTGGCTCAAAATGAAGAAAAAAGAGTTTGCGCTACAGTTAAGCGAGTTAGCTGCTACATTACGCCAGAAAATTGAAGCCGAATGTATCGGTTTTTCTTCTGATCCAGTTGCATTAGAAGAACGGCGCAATAAGGTATTTAGTGACTCTGGTTATGAGTTCTTTGTGGAAATGTACTTTCCTCATTATGTGCGCCACTCAGCTAAATCCGAGCTGCATAAGTACCTTTTTTCACGATTACCTGAACTCGTTAACAGTACAAAGTCGGAAACAGATGCAATAGCTGCCCCCAGGGGCGAGGCTAAGTCGACGCTAGTGTCACAATTGTTTGTGTTGTGGTGCATCATTACTGGCCGCAAGCATTACGCATTGATCATTATGGATTCAATAGATCAAGCTTACCCCATGCTAGAGGCAATTAAGGCAGAACTGGCTTTTAATCCTAGGCTTGCAATGGACTTCCCAGGTGCAACTGGTGCAGGTCGTGTTTGGCAAGCAGGTACGATTGTTACTGCTAATGATGTAAAAATTCAGGTGGCTGGTTCTGGTAAAAAACTTCGTGGTTTGCGTCATGGCCCTTGGCGACCTGATTTGGTTGTGGGGGATGATATAGAAAATGACGAACAAGTACGTAGCCCTGAGCAACGCGATAAACTGCAAGATTGGTTAAATAAAACCGTATTAAAACTAGGTGGCGTGGGTACTAAATGTGATGTTATTGTGATTGGTACTATATTACATTATGACTCTGTGCTTAGTCGTATTCTTAAAAATCCCCTTTGGTTTGCTGCTAAATTCAAAGCCCTATTGCAGTGGCCTGATAGATTGGATATGTGGGATAAGTGGGAAGAACTATTACGTAATGAAGGTCCATTAGTTGCTGAAGCCTATTATATTGGCAATAAGCTGGAAATGGACAAAGGCGCAATTGTGAGCTGGGCTGCTCGTCCGCTTATTGATCTTATGAAAATACGCGCCCGTGATGGTCATGCTGCTTTTGATTCGGAGTTACAAAACGACCCTGTATCTGGAGATAACGCACCCTTTGCAGGTATTCTAAATTTCTGGGTAAATAAGATATCCAACTGGTCAATGTTTGGTTCCCTTGACCCATCTTTGGGTAAGTCAGGTAAAAGTCGTGATCCTTCAGCCTTGTTGATTGGTGGCTTTAATCGTGAGACAGGTGTTTTAGATGTTGTTGAGGCACTAATCAAAAAACGTTTACCAGATACCATTATTGAAGATGCTATAGCATTACAAAAGCAATATAGGTGCCTACTTTGGGCGGTTGAAACCGTACAGTTTCAAGAGTTCTTAAAAGATGAGCTGGTCAAGCGTTCTGCTAAAGTGGGTGTACCGTTTCCAGCACGTGGTGTAAAACCCAGTGCAGATAAGCTATTACGCATTGAGAGCTTACAGCCTCATGTAAAAAACGGCTTTATTCGTATACATTCTTCACAAACAACCCTAAGAGAGCAGCTTGAGCATTTTCCGATGGCCGATCATGATGATGGCCCAGACGCTTTACATATGCTTTGGATGATCGCCACAACTGGTTATGGCGCAATTGAATTTACCCCATTAAAAGACTCTTCTATTTTTTCTATTAACGGCGGGGCTTGGTAAAGGTATTTAAATGAACATCAAACAACTTATGACCGCTATTTTAAGTCGCAGTGATAAAACCTCTGCTGGTGACAAAATGCCCGCTAAAAATGCTGATTTAGAGGGTGGACAAATAGCGACATTGATTCAACAGCCTAAATTTTATGGTGATCATCCCAGTAAGGGGCTTACCCCTGCTAAATTACACCAAATACTTGAAGATGCTGAGCAAGGCGATATTACAGCGCAACATGAGCTGTTTGCTGATATGGAAGAAAAAGACGGTCATATTTTTGCTGAAATGAGTAAGCGCAAACGTGCTTTAACAAAATGTGATTGGCGTATATGCCCTCCTAAAAATCCAACCGCACAAGAGAAGGCTTTAGCAGATGAAGTGAATGAGTGGTTAAATGGCTTGTCTGATTTTGAAGAAGTAATGTTTGATGTGTTAGATGCTGTGGGACATGGTTTTTCAGCTTTAGAGATACAGTGGGCTCGTGAGGAAAATATCTGGTTGCCTAAACAGTTTAATCACCGACCACAAAGCTGGTTTATGATCAATGATGCTCAAGAGATCAGGCTAAAAAGTAACTCACCTGAAGGTGAGGCGTTGTGGCCTTTTGGCTGGTTTATACATACACATAAGGCACGTTCTGGTCAAATAGCCAGGGCGGGATTGCATAGAACGTTGGCGTGGCCTTATTTGTTTAAAAATTTCTCAGTAAAAGATTTAGCTGAATTTTTAGAGGTCTATGGTTTGCCCACCAGAATCGGTCGCTATCCAGTTAATGCCACTGAAAAAGAACGATTAGCTTTATTTAATGCCATAACCAGTATTGGGCATAATGCAGGCGGTATTATTCCTGATAGTATGGCGATTGAGTTTCAGGCGGCAGCAGCAGGCAGTCATGATCCCTTTGAGGCCATGACTAAATGGTGTGAAAAAACCGCATCTAAAGTTATTGTAGGCAGCACCTTAACGTCAGAGGCTGATGGCAAAACCAGTACCAATGCTTTAGGGATGATTCATAATGAAGTACGCCATGATATTTTAGAGTCTGATGCCAAGCAGTTGGCAGGTAGTATTACACGTCACTTGATTGCTCCTTTAGTTCAATTAAACAAAGGGCAGATCAATCAGAACCGCTTACCTTACCTTGAATTCGATATTCGTAAACCTGAAGATTTAAGTGTTTATGCAGATAGTCTACCTAAACTGGTGAGTATTGGTGTCAAAATTCCTGAGTCATGGGCTCGTGACAAATTGGCGATACCTGCACCTGTTGATGATGAGCCTGTATTAGGTATACAGCAACCTGAAGCTTCTATTGCAGTAAACGGCTCACAATATCGTCAAGTGGCTTTATCAAAAACCATAGACACAAATTATCAGGGTATATTAGATCAGGTAAAATTTCCTGATCAGGATTTAAATAATCAGATTGCCCCTTTAGTTGCCCAGATTAGCAGTGCTTTAGGTAAAGGTGCCAGCTTTGATGAAGGTATCGCAATCCTCAATAGCTTACAAGCTGATTTGGATGCTGATGTTTTTCGTGAGGTGATGGCTCGCGCTCTATTTGTATCTGATGTATGGGGGCGATTAAATGAGCAAAATTGACTTAGGTTTTGCTATGGGTTTACCCCCTCAAAAAGCCATTGATTATTTTAAAAGCAAAGATTATGCCTTTGGTTTTAATTGGTCTGACGTTTGGGAAGATGCACACTCTCGCAGCTTTACTGTTGCGGGTATCATGAAACAGGATATCCTTCAGGATATTAAACACTCATTAACCGAAGCCATGCAAAATGGTGAAAGTTTTCAGACCTGGCGCGATAAGATCGAATTAACTTTAGGTCAAAAAGGTTGGTTGGGTTACGGTACTGTATCAGATAAAGAAACTGGCGAGGTCAGTAAACAATTGGCTCCTCACCGCATGGAGACTATTTATCGTACCAATATGCAATCTGCCATGATGGCTGGCCGTTACCAAACCCAAATGAGCAATATAAAATTTAGACCATATGGGGCTTATTCAGCAGTAATGGATAATCGGACACGTCCGAAACATGCTGCTATGAATGGTACAGTATTGCCTCTTGATGATCCTTTTTGGTCTTATTTCTACCCGCCAAATGGTTGGGGTTGTCGTTGTACTGTACGCACTTACAGCGAAAGGGATATTCAAAGAAAGGGTTTAACTGTCTACCATTCGAGTGATCGTGATTATGAGATCATTGAGCAGCCAATTAATCTTAAGGGTGATACTCGCCCTACAGTGGCCTTTAAAAATCCCAATACAGGTAAAATGTTTATGACTGATGCGGGGTTTAATTACAATTCAGGTATGAATCGTTATTTGCCTGATTTAAATCAGTATGACACCCCTTTAGCTAAGCAGTTTATTCAAGAGAGCGTATCTGGTCCTGATTTTAAATACCGTTATAAAAAAATCATCAATGAAGTTGAAAAAAACGTTCAGGCTGGTATGTCTACCTCTGAAATTAAAAATGTACTTAAGCGTGAATTTAACTGGCCCATAGCTAAGTTTGCAGATAATGATGTAAAAAAACTTGGTCTTGGTTCTCAAACAGTGACTATATCTGATCAGGTACTGGTTGACCAGGTCATCAAAAAACACCAAGAATATTTAGGTGTACAGGATTATTTACAGGTGCAACCCTTGTTAGATAACGCTCAGCTTATTGCAAAGACTGATCATTCGCTGGTATTTATTCAAGAAAACATGGGCGTGTTTTATCAGGCTATTATTCAATCAGATGATTTAGTGCTTACTTCTTTTGAAAAAATCAGTACAGAGCAGGCTAAACAAAGCATACAAGGGGCTAACATAATTAAGGATATTTTACACTTATGGAAGTAAGTATAAAAATCACAGTTGATCAATTAACCAATACACTCGATAAACTCTCATATGTATGTACCAATAGAGAGCCGTTAATGTTGGCTTTATCTGAGCAACTACTGGATTGTGTCTATGAGAACTTTGATCAAAATGGTAGACCCGCTTGGAAAGGCACAGCCAGAGGCGGCAGTATCTTACAGGATTCAGGAAGACTAAAAGCCAGCATCACAACAGATCATGACAATAATACTGCTAAAGTGGGTACCAATGTTGTCTATGCTGCTATCCATCAATTTGGTGGTAAAACAAAACCTCATAAGATATTACCCAAACGTGCCAAGGCGTTAAAGTTTGGTAATACATATGCAAAGTCTGTAAATCACCCAGGCTCTGATATTCCTGCTCGCCCATTTTTAAGTGTGACAGATGGGGATATACAGGAGCTGCAAGAAACCATTGAAGACTATATTTTAAATGCGATTGAATAATACTCTAAAAATAGCCGATTTAAGATAAAAAAGATCGCTTTGTAAGTAAGACATCAAACTCAATAATTGAGGCGTTTTTAAATGGTGTTTAAATGGCTTTAAATTGTATTATAGTGACAGTTGCACCATAAAATTATAAAATTCTCTACAGTAAGTTAAAAATTTCCATTTTTTGAGGGTTAAATATCATGATGCAAACATTTTATATTGTCCAAAGCTACAATAAGCAAAAAAATGGTAAAAAAACCGAATTAATTGCCGACACACCTATTCAATGCAAAACAGAAGCTGAAGCTAGAAATCGCGCTGAGCGTTTTGCGGATAAAAAAGCAGGTGTTATTGCTGCCTCACAGGAAGTTGACCCTGATACAGATGAGTATGGTTCTTTTAACGTGCTTGCGCATTACGGTGAATTACCTGCTGGTCTTCTTGAGCGTGATTAATTCTAAAATCTAAGTAAACCCACTGACATTCGTCACATAAACGAAATCTCAACCATACCCCACAATACGGGGTATGAACACACAAACCCCATTATCTTTTGCCATTTTATCTGACTTCAGTCTTCATACTGATGCGGATGGGCTTTTACAAATTTTACCTTATGGGCAATTTCGAGCCAGAGATGGTCGCCCGTTTGATGCGCCTTATTGGAATCTTGATGATGCATCTGGTGAACGTTTAGCTGCTCAGTTAAATACACGATTAAAAGATTTGGTTGTGGATTATGAGCATCAAACATTAAATGCTCAAAAAAATGGCTTACCTGCTCCAGCCTCAGGCTGGTTAAAAGCAAGACATTATGTCTACAAACCAGGGCAAGGTTTATTTGCTCGTGTCGAATGGACCTCAAAAGCACAATCTTTTATTGATAATAATGAATACCGCTATTTGTCTCCTGTATTTGCATATGACAAAAATGGTGAGATTTATCAGTTTTTACATCTGGCTTTAACCAACACACCCGCCCTGGACAACTTGCCAGAAATCGTGGCGGCACTTTCTCAATCTTTTACTTTTATGGAGCAAAAAACAATGAACGAAGCTTTAAAACTCTTAAAGCAGTTATTGGGTTTGCCTGAGTCTGCTGATGAATCTCAGACCGTGGCAGCCTTAAACACTGTGACCAATTTAATGACAAGCAGTAAAGGTTTAGCTACCTGCAATACCAACTTGATTCAGTTCATGAAGGACAACCAGGCGCATATCGTTGCCTTAAGCACGGCTGAATCAATACAGGTAGAGCCAGACCCAGCTAAATATGTACCCATTGATGTGGTCAAAAGTATGCAAACTGAACTTGCTGCTCTATCTAACAAAGTTAAGGAGTTTGAAGGTAAGCAGTCTGATGAGTTGATTCAAGCTGCATTATCTGATGGTCGCCTATTGCCTTCTTTAAAAAGTTGGGCTGAGGGTTTGGCTAAAACCAATATTGTGGCTTTAACTGAATATTTAGGCTCCGCTCAACCAGTTGCCGCTTTAAGTCAAACCCAGACCAATGGATTACCACCTGCTGGATTGGACAACAAAAAAGGGGCGTTGACTCAAGAGCAAATAGCTGTTTGTAGTGAGCTCAATATCACCCCTGAGGAATATTTAAAAACATTGGAGACTAAATAATGATTATTACCCCTTCTGTTTTGCTGGCATTGATGACAGGTTTTAAAACCTCTTTTCAAAATGGCTTAGGTATGGCCAACAGCCGTTATGCTGATATTGCAACAGTTATTACCTCCAGTACCAAGTCAAATACTTATGGTTGGTTGGGTCAGTGGCCTGCTTTTCGTGAATGGATAGGTGATCGCGTATTTAAAGATATGCAAGCGCATGGCTATACCATTGAAAACAAGCATTTTGAAAGTTCGGTTGCAGTTAATCGAAACGATATTGAAGACGATAACCTTGGTATTTATAAGTCTCTATTTGAAGAAATGGGACGAGCCAGTGCCGCATTCCCTGATGAGCAAGTATTTGCATTGCTGGCCAAAGGTATTAGTGAGCTGTGTTATGACGGGCAAAACTTCTTTGATACAGATCACCCAGTGTTTCCTAATGTTGATGGTACAGGTACCGTGTCAACAGTGAGTAATTATTATACAGGCACAGAAACTCCTTGGTACTTGCTGGATACTTCGCGCTCACTAAAACCGCTTATTTACCAACAGCGCAAACCCATGACATTTACTGCCATGACAGACACTAAAGATGAAGGTGTGTTCATGCGTAATGAGTACCGTTATGGTGTAGATGGTCGTAACAATGTGGGTTTTGGCTTCTGGCAAATGGCTGCATGTTCCAAAGAGGCGTTAACTGCTGCTAACTTTGAGAAAGTTTATACCACAATGAGAAGCCTAAAAGCTGATGGTGGTCGTCCCTTGGGTATTAGACCTACCTTGTTGGTGGTTCCACCTAACTTATTGGGTGCTGCTGAGGACATTATCAAAGTAGCAACCATCAATGGTACAACCAATAAGAACTTCAACCGTGTTGAAATCCTTGAAACAGAATGGTTAGTTTAGGAGTGTAAAAATGGCAAAAACTACAGCGAAAACCACTACTCAGGCCCCGAAAGGGGCTGCTACAAACCAAAAGGAGATAGTTCAAACAAACAACGAGTCCTCAACCCAAACCGAAGAGGTATTACCGCCTCCAGTAAATAAGGATGTGCAATCCTCTGAGAATGAGCAACAACCTGATAATCCTGATGGCAATCAGTCTCTAGTTAGTGACACCCAAACACAACCTGCTGACTCAGGTGGTAATACAGATACCACTGACGAGGATTTAAATAAATCAATACAACAAGCCATTGATGAAAATCGCATGTTTTTGATTTGTTCTATACCTGATCGCTTTTTTAGATGTGGGATGATGTTTACAAAAGAAGGTGAGGTGCATGAATTGACCGAAGAGCAGGTTCAGATTATCAGCAAAGAACCTAATTTGAAGATGTTCCCCGTTGCAGGTATCCAGGAGTAAAGGTATGTATGCCACCGTCAAAGATATGTTAGATCGCTTTGGTTTAAAAGAGGTTATTTCTCTGACAGATCGGGAGTATGAGGCTGAGGTAAATGAGGCGGTGGCATTAAATGCTTTAGAAGATGCAACGGCTGAAATAGACAGCTATTTAGTGAAGTTTACTAAACCATTTGATTCTGTGCCTCGTGTTATAGAAATGTACTGTTGTGATATTGCACGCTATAGATTAACTGGTACCGATGTGCTGGAAGATAGTGTTATTGCTCAACGTTACGCAAAAGCAATCGACTTTTTGGAAAAAGTCGCCAGTGGCAAGTTAAGTTTAGGTGGCTTACCTGATGGTCAGGAAGCCAAGACAGAAGATGTAGTCATGTTTTCGGAAAAACAGAAGGTATTTGGTCGTGATAACCCGTATTGAAAAAGCCATGATTGCCCGTTTACAAGCGGGTTTGGGTAAGTTGGTCAAAAGCGTTGGTAGCTATGGCGGTGAACTTTCGGACAGTGATATACGTAATATTGTGCGTCAAGTACCTGCTGTTTGGGTGCATTTTGCTGGCATTCAGGATACCAAGGCCGTCGATACAGCTCGCAGACAGTATAAAACCACTGCTTTATTTTCGGTTATTTTGGCTTGCCGTAATGTGCGTTCGGAGCAGTCTACTCGATATGGTGGGCCTCATAAATTAGAAATTGGTTCAAACCAATTGGTTTATGCGGTACGCCGTATTTTGACTGGTCAGGATTTAACAGAACAGGATCACGATTTAAAAATTGATTATTTGTACCCTAAACGAGTTAGAAATTTGAGGACAGATAAGACGGAAAGTGGCGCGATAGCTGTTTATGCGTGTGAATTTCAAACGTTTTGGTATGAATCTGTTTTGGAAAACCAACGCTTCCCAGAACCAGAAGTCATTCAGCCAGGGCAACCAGGTAACGAGGGTACAGAGCCCGTCCCAGCCGACCCTAACAACCCAGACAATATATTTATTGATTATGGCGCATCAATTAGTGAGCCATACCCGCCATTTGAGGGAGCTCAGGTTGACCTGTATCAGGATGGTAACCCTGACCCTAGTATGAGTTTTAATATTCCTTTGGAGCAAGCCAATGAAGACGATTAGAGTTAAAGCGGCGGCGGGTTTGATTTTTCCTCGTGAAGAAAACCCACACCGTTATATTGAACAAGAGATTATAGAAGTGCCTGATAGCACTTATTACCGTCGAGCTATTTTGGATGGTGATTTGATATTGGTTACTTCAGAACCTGAACCAAAAGCAGCTCTTGAGGCTGATCAGGTTAAGGAAGTCAAAGAAACCAAAAAAGCGGGAAAAGGAGCATAAATATGTCAGAAAACATTACTTTTGATCAGATTCAAATATCAGAACGTGTACCAGGTACATTAATTGAATGGAATAAAAAGTTAGCATTACAAAACTTACCCACCAATCAGCAAAAAGTATTGATTGTTGGACAACGATTATCATCTTCAAATGATGATGGTAGTTTATTTGATGTTTATTCTAATGTTGATGTTGCAGAACGCTGTGGTTATGGTTCTATTGCGCATCATATGGCTACAGCAGCTATTAAGGCTTATAAAAATGCTGCATTGTCTATGATTACAGTTGCTGATAATGATGCGGCAACCGCAGCTACAGGCAAAATTACCATTGTAGGTACTGCAACAAAATCAGGGCGAGTGAGTATCAAGGTTAATGATTTTGATGCTTTAAACATTGCTGTAATCAATCAAGATACAGCAGAAACCATTGCTACCACATTGGCAGCTACCATTAATGCAGCCACACATTTACCTGTTAGTGCTGTGGCAACTGCTACAGAGGTAGCATTAACCGCAAAAAATAAAGGTTTGGCAGGTAATGCCATTCAATTTAGTACCAGTACCAATGTTACAGGTTTGACTATTACCACGGGTAGTATGCGCGATGGTGATTTAAACCCAGATATTAAGGCTGCTTTGGCTACTGTTGCTGCTGAGGGGTACGATATTGTTGTGATTCCTTACAATGATCTTGATAGTTTATTGGCCTTGCGTGATCACCTAGATGCTGTATCTGCCCCAGATGAGAAAAAATGGGCTATTGGTGTTGTGGGTCATACAGGTACTTTAGCCCAAGCAATCACACTAACCAAACAACTTAACTCAGAATTTATATCAATGGGTTGGTATAAAAACACAGTCTCTTTACCTTATATGCTTGCCAGTGCATACGCTACAGTAATGGCAAGTGAAGAAGACCCAGCAAGACCGCTTAATTATCTAGTCTTAGATGGTATTACCCCACCTGCTGACAAGATCATGCGTACAGAGTTACGTAATGCTTTAAATAATGGCGTAACCCCCATGATTACAGACTCAACAGGTACTAAATGTCAAATATCACGTGCCATTACCACTTATACCAAGTCTACTACAGGTGCTGATGATGAAAGTATGTTAGATGTGACCACACCTCGTACCTTAGCTTATGTATCAAAGGCGATAGATCAACGTATACAGCTTCGTTTTCCACGTGAGAAGTTGAATGACAAGACCCCACCTAAAGTGCGCTCTGAGATTTTGGATGTGCTTATCAAGCTTGAAGACTTGGAGGTTTTAGAGCATGTTCAAGAAAATAAAGAGGCTCTTCTTGTTCAGCGTGATCCGCAAAATAAAGGGATGGTTAAGGCGGCGATTCCGACTGATGTGGTCAATGGTATGCATGTGTTTGCTGCCAAAATGAACTTAATTTTATAGGAGATAAGATATGGCAACAGAATTTTGGGGCGAATGCGTCGCTGAAGTAAATGGTGCTGAAGCTGATGTAACCAGTGTGGATACCACTATAACCACTGGGAAAAAGCGTGTGGATTGTATGGGTAAGTCTGGATTTACACGTGGTAAAAAACGTTACGATATCAGCTTAAAAGGTGTTAAAGCCATTAATGGTCGTAAATTTGATTGGGAAAATTTAGAAGGTGATAAGTTTACTTTGTCCCCTGTTGCAGAACCAACCCGCCGCGTCAGTTACTTAGATTGTCATTGTGAGTCAGTCGGTGAAAGCTATTCAGTCGAAAACGAAATGGTTTACGACGTAAAACTGTTTGCTTTCCAAAAAATTGAGGAGTAAGACACTATGACAAAATTAGCGCAAAAAACAGATTTAAGCCCAGAAGAACAATCTAAACGATTGGATGAGGCAAAAGCGGCTCATCAAGCAAAAGTTGAGACTCAACGCCTTCAGGTAATTGAAAAGCAGCAAATTAAGGTACATGATGACTTTACGGTAACAGGTCGTTTGATTCATGGTGTGTTATTCGATGGTAAGTTGCATTATGACTTTAAAATGCGTATGGCTTATGCAGGTGATACGGTCAAATTAAAACAAGATGACCCATATGCACGTACCATTGAGACCTATTCTCGTACCTTATTAAAACTGGGTGATATTCCTTCTGATCAGATTGATTTTGAGTTTTTAAGTAGCAATACGACAGATATGGATATAGATATTTTGTACTACGCAGATGCAGAATTGGTAAAAAAGCGCGAAAGCGTGATGAGCGAATAGAGCCTTTACGCATGGCAGTATTGCTTTTGAGGCGGTATGGCTTTTCAGAAGATCAGGTTTTGTGTATGGATACTGTGGAACTGGAGAGCTATTTACAAGCGGTTCGTAAATTGGGTGTGATATAGGGGTTGGTTATGGCGGCAAACAATAAAATAGAGTTTAGTGTTGAGGTCAAGGACAATGCCAGCTCTAAGATCCAAAAAACAGCCTCAGATGCGGCAAAAGGCTTTAGTAATGTCGAAAAAGAGGCTGCCAAAGGTACTCAATATGTCAGTAAATATGCAGAAAAATTAGCTAATGGCTGGCAGCGTGCTTCTGTTGCTTTAGGTCCACTAATGCAAGGCACAACCAAGCTATCACGTGCAGCAGAGCAAGCGGCGCGAGCCCGTCAAAGGCAGGCATCTGCATATGAGCGTATTGGTATTCGTTCAGAACGCACCATTCAGCGTGAAATTCAGCGCACACAAGCCGCTTACAATCGTTTAGCACGTTCAGGTAAGTTAACAGGTAATGAGCTTGCCCGTGCAGCTCGTAAAACCCGTGACGAAATTGCAGGCTTAAATAATGAGCTGGGTCGTACCTCTAAAATGCAAAAGGCAGGTAATTTTGCTCGTGGTGCGGCCAGTGTTGCTGCTGGTGTGACTGCTGGTGGTTATATGCTTAAAAACAAAGCTCAGCCGCATATTGATTATGATACTCAATTGGCTAGAATGGCTAACACAGCCTTTCCTGATCGCGATACAAAAGGTCGTATTGCGGGCATGGCTGAATTAGATTCTATGGTTCGGGATGCAGTAACAAAATATGGTGGTAATCGTGAAAGCTCAGCCGAAACATTGGGTGGGCTTATTTCTTCAGGTGCTTTTAATGATCAAGAAATTAAAACACTATTGCCTACTATTCAAAAATATAGTACTGCATCTGGAGCTAGTCCTGATGAATTGGCTAATATTGCTTTGAGTGCAAAACGGCAAATGAATATTGGTACTGATCAAATAGATTTGTTACTTGATAAGGCAATGAAAGCGGGCGATTTAGGCGGTTTCGAGTTGAAAGACATGTCCGCCTGGTTACCCAGACAATTTGCAACCGCGAAAGCTGCTGGTTTGAGTGGTTTTAGTGGTGTTGATGCTGTTCTTTCTGCTAATCAGGCTGCTGTCATTAGTGCGGGGACTAAAGAAGAGGCTGGTAATAACTTGGTTAATCTTCTAGCCAAGCTGAATTCACGCGAACTTTCAGATAATTTTGCTAAAAAAATTAAAATAGATGGTAAAAATGTTGATTTGGCGGGTTCTTTGGCACAAGCACGTGCCAATGGTACAGATTCATTGAGTGCATTTGTTAACTTGGTTGATAAAGTCGTACAGCAAAATCCTGCATACGCGAAAGTGAAGGCGCAAGCTCAAAATGCTCAAAATGATTCTGAAAAACAGGCTGCATTAAACGATATGACAAATCTACTAGAGGGGTCTAGTGTCGGCAAAATCATTGCAGATCGTCAAGCATTAATGGCTTTAAGTGCCTTGATGAATAATCGTGATTATATGAGCGATGTTAAACAGGGTCTTGCTAATGCTGAAGGTACTGGTCAGAAATCTTTTGATGTTATTGCTTCTACTGCTGGTCATAATATCCAATCAATAGATAATCAAACAACTTTTGCCCAGCAAGATAATTTTAAGTCTGTTATTGAGAAAGGCGGCAACCTTGCAAAGGTCTTATCTGAGTACTCTGAAAGTTACCCAGGCTTAACCCGTGCAATAGTAGGAGCCACGGATGCTTTAGGTGTGTTTGCGGTTACTTTAGGTGGCATGTCTTTGGGTTCTATGGTGATGGGTGGTGGTAAAGGTGGTGGTTTCTTCAGAGGTTTGATGGGGCGTTTTGGTGGTAGTGCTGCTGCCACCGCAGCTACAGGTGGTTTGTCTTCTATGGGGACTGGTGGTATTGCAGCCAGTGCAGGTACTACAGCCTCAGGTAGTGCAGGCGCAGGATTGATGGGTTTAATGGGTTCTACTGCCCTAGCTGCTGGCCCATTGGCTGCCATGTTTGGTGTAACAAAATGGGCGCAAAAAGAAGACCATAAAACAGAAATATCCGCATTACAAAGCTTTACAGATGGTCTTAAAAATTTCTTTGGTATTGACCCAAAAGTTGCTGAAAAGCAAATGTACGAGCAACGTTTAAAAGATGGCCTAGGCGGTAATTCTGTACCTGATTGGTATATGCAAGAAAGAGCCATTAAAAATTGGGATGGTTCAAAAGAAAACAACCCCACTGTGCAGGCATTATCTCAATTAGAAACCATGTTAACTGGAGCTGGTACAGAAATGAATACCAGCGCACAAGGTTTTACTGAGTCGAGCAATGTAATGCAACAGGCTGCTGCTGCCATATTAAAGGCTGTCAGTACACCCATCCCAATACAGGTTAGTGTTACCCCTACTAATGAGATGTTTAATGTGATGGCACAGCGTGCCACTCAAGACAATAGGCGTAATTGACTATGAGCTGGAAAAACTTTCTATTGCAAGGTAGTTATAAAGGCATTGATCTAGATGTTTTAAGTGATGACTATAATTTTCAAAAAGGTTTGAGTGAGCATAATTACCCCTTTGTTGCTGGGGCTCATATTGAAGATATGAACCGTATGGCTCGTCAAATTCATTTAGATATTATGTTGTGGGGTAATAACTACGAGCGCAAGTTACAGCAGCTTATCCCCATTTTAGAAGAGATGGGATCAGGCGAACTTATACACCCCATTTATGGTTCAATGCCCAATATGATTGTATCCGTTGTAAGTGTCAAACATACAGCAGATGAAGAGGACGCTTGCCGAATTTCTGTTGATTTTGTTGAAGATACACCCAACGCACCATTTTTTGATCGCACATTGAGTTTAGGGTTCGCTGATACCATATCTAATTTGATTGATGAGTTATTTGATACCAATTTTGCCAGTTTTAATGATTATATTGAGCAGATCAGCAGCTATCACAACCAGGTACAAAACATTGCTTATGTGATCAGCTCAAGCCTGAAATATGCAGCCAATTCATTAGATGCAACAATAGGTACAGGTCTTGATTTAATCAATAGTCCGCGTGGCTTAATTGCTGATATTCAAGGGGTGTTTAATCGCCTGGGTGATCTTGGTATTTGGTCCTCAGATTCTATTGTGTCTGACTGGAAAAATTATAGCAACCAGGCACAAAACATTGTAAGTTTGCCAAGCAAAGCCAATACAGGGCAACTACAAACAGGTAATGGTAGCTCTATTGTACAAAACTCTGTAAGTACAGCAGACTTAAATCAAATCAATACCTATTTTTGTATTCAGGCTGCTGGTGAAATGGCGCAGATCGTTAAAGATATCTTTACAGATGAGTTAACTGAGCCAACATTAACACCACCACAAATAGAAGTTATTTTGGGCGATGTTCGCTCACAACTTCAGGTCGCTATTGATCAGGTACGTAATATAGCAGAATACGCAAACCCAATAGATACAATAGACATACTCAAAGATATTGCGCTTAATTTACAAAATCAGGCAAAAGCAGTCATTAATTTAAGACCACCTCTTGTTGTACGCAAAGTTGAAGCCAATGCTAATCTGCATTTAATCGCGTTTCGGTGGTATGGTGATTATCACCGTGCAGATGAATTATTACGTTTAAATCCCCAGATCAAACATCCTAGTTTTATTGAGCAAGGAGCTGTTTTAAATGCCTACGCAAGATAATGAAATTATTGGCTTATTGGTTGACGGTCAGTTACACCAGCACTGGTCATCTTATGAAATTGACAGTGATTTATTAACCCCTGCTGATGGCTTTCAACTGGTCTTGGGTGTACCGTCTGGCAAAACCATACCAGATATTATTACTGAGGGGGCAAAAATTGAAGTGCGTACAGGTGAGGACATCATATTAACTGGACGTATTGATGATATTACTACCCAAACAGACAAAAATGGTAGGCGTTTGACTGTTCGTGGTCGTGATGGAGCGGCCGTTTTGCTTGATTGTTCAGCACCTATCTTTAATGCTCAAAATCTCTCTTTACAACAAATTTTAGATAAATTAGTGAAACCTTTGGGGATTACCAAGATACGCATTGATGCTGATAAAACGGCTGTGACAAATAAAGTGCAAATAGAGCCAGGCGAGCGTGCTTGGGATGCCCTGATTAAATATGCTGAAGCAAATGGCGTATGGCCTTGGTTTGAACCCGATGGTACTTTGGTTGTGGGTGGCCCTGATTATACTCTTGAGCCTGTTGCTGACTTGGTTATGCGGTTTGATGGCTCTAACAATAACATTGAAAAAATTACCGTCACTCGTTCCATGGCGCGTCGTTATTCAGAAGTTACTGTATTGGGGCAAAGCCATAAAGGTACAAGCAATATCAAAGCGACAGTTAAGGATGATGGTGTTTTGGTGTACCGTCCTTTGACTGTCACCGATGGTGATATTGATTCAGTTGCTGAAGCTCAAAAAAGAGCACGTAAGATTATTGCAGATAGCCGTTTAGATGGGTTGACTGTAGAAGTAACCGTAAAAGGATATCGTACTACTGAAGAGATATTGTGGACACCAGGACAAAGAATCAATCTTGTTAGCGAGCCTGATGGTTTAGAAGACGTATTCTTTTTGATGGCTCGCACCTTCAGTTTAAGTGAGACTGGTGCACCAAGAACCGTATTGACACTAAAAGAAGATGGGGCATGGGTGCTCGATGCCAGACCCTCAAAAGCCAAAAAACAAAATGGTAAAAAAGGTCGTCGTAAAGGTCGCAAAGGTCGAGGTAAAAAAGGCCAAGGTGAAGTGGCTATTGTGGATTTGAGCAATAAATAAAGGGTAAAAAATGGATGCAAAACAAGTTGATTCTCGCATTAAAAGCTTAATGGGTACAGTTCGTAAAGCTTTTAGGTCTGTAGTCAAACGTGTTAATACATCTGGCTCAACCACAAAAATACAACTTGCTGCATTAGAAGGTGAAATTGTACAAGATGCGGAATTGATGCAGCATTTTGGCTTTACTTCACACCCACCCATTAATAGTGATGCTATTGTTATCCCTCTTGGGGGTAAGACTTCTCACGGTATTATTATTGCCACGGAAAACGGCAGCTACAGGGTTAAGAGTTTAAAGGAAGGCGAAGTCTCTATATACAATCAAGACGGTGCCAGCATTACCCTTAAAAAAGGCAAGATTATTGATGTAGATTGCACCGACTATAATGTCAAATGTGAAAATTATAATGTGACTGCAAGTAACAAAAGCTCTTTTGACACCCCTAACTTGGAAACATCAAAGCTGTTAACCGCCCAAGGGACAATAAACGGTAATGGCGGTATGACTATACAAGGCACAACAGAAAGCGGTGCAGCAGCGACCTTTACAGGTACATTGATTCATAATGGTGGTTATTTAAGCAGTAACGGCGTTGTATTGCATTTACATACTCATTCATACACTATTGGTAGTACAAATACAGGTTTGCCGAATCTAAGTTACTGAAACCCACTGACATTCGTCAGATCACAACAATATCCATGTTTTGACATAATCAAGGCATGGATAATTTACTTGACCCCTATACAGGGGATTATGTTCTAAACGAACACACAACCAGTTTACACAATGCCGCTTATATACGCTTACAGGAACATTTAGGCGCATATTGGGCCGCTCCAAACGTAGGCAGTAAATTACATACATTGCAACGCGAAAAAGACAAAATCCGCGTGCATAAGCTTGCTGTACAGTATGCAGAGCAAGCATTACAGCCGCTTATTGATGATAAACGCGCCTCAAAACTCGAAGTTTACAGCAATAAAACCCAAAATCCAGATGATAAAACGCAGCCCAAAGGCTGGGTTGTTTTAACCATCAACCTGTGGGATGCAGGCGGTGAGCAAGTGAGCTTTGATTATCACGTGAGGGTACGTTAATGCAGATTAAAAAAGTAGATGAAATACAAAAAGATTATTTGCGTGATCTTCAAAACGAGCAAGAAAATGCTGACATTGCTGAGGATTCAGACAATTATGTTAGAGCTAGTGCCACCGCCTCAGCCGTTGAGGGTAATTATCAATATGCAGATTGGGTTTTAAAACAAGGTTTTGCTTCAACAGCAGATAAAGAAAACCTTGAATTACATGCTGCTGATTATGGTTTGTATCTAAAACCAGCCACTTTTGCCAGTGGTGAAGCCAAATTTACAGGGGCTGTAGGTGCAATAGTGCCAATCGGTACACTCTTACAAAAAGACAGTTTGTTTTATGTGACCAGCGAACAAGTCATAATTGATGGTACAGGTCAGATTATTGTTCATGTTGTTTGTCAAACAGCAGGGATTATTGGTAATCAGGAAGAAAATACCCTTGTTCAGTTAGTGAGTGCTCCTGAAGGAATAGACAATAATACTATCTTACTATCTATGTATGGTGGTACTGATATTGAAAAACATGAAAGCTTATTAAATCGCCTTTTAGATCGTAAACGTAGACCTCCTGCTGGAGGTAATGAACATGACTATTATGTATGGGCTCTTAGTGTACCAGGTGTTACTCAGGCATTTGTTTACCCTTTGCGTCGTGGTTTAGGTACGGTTGATATAGCCATTATGGGGGAAAAAGGGCTACCCAGTGAAGAAACCGTACAGAATTGCCAAGATCATATAAATAGTGTCCGTCCAGTAACAGCTAAAAATTCTTTAGTGATTATTGCCAATCCTATTTATATCAATGTGTCTTTAACTATTGAGGTAGTTGATAGTACTGAACTAGGAACTGTAGAAAATGCCGTCATTACGGCTATCCATCAATACTTTTCAACTTTAAAACCAGGACAAGCACTCATTATTAAGCATTTAGAAAATGCTGTGCATGATACTAATGGTGTTTATGATTTTAGCCTTATTAGTCCTGTGGCAAACATTGATGCCATAGTCGATGAACACCAAATCCAATGGCTACAAGTGGGAACTGTTGAGGTTAACCAATGAAACATGCCCCTCTGTTAGCAAATTTATTACCGCCTGTTAGTTATGACAGTACCGCTCCCAACATTCAAGCACATTTAAAAGCTGAAGGTAATACACATGATCGTGTGCTGGCATTTCTTGATGGTGTCTATAAAGCTTGGCACCCTGCTACCAGTGGCGAATATATCAGCAAATGGGAGGAAGAATTAGGCTTGTTGGGTATGGGTATAACCTATCAGGAAAGGGTTGCCCAAGTATTGGCAAAACTCAACGAAACAGGCGGCTTAAGTATCCTGTACTTTAAAAATATTGCAGCTAAAGCGGGTTATGAAATTGAAATTGTTGAACCTTCTGCCTTTGAAGCTGGGATCAGTCGCTGCGGTGACAGGCTTTATATTGAGGATGTAATGTGGGTTTGGCATGTGATTGTACAAGGTCAAACCCAGACAATTTGGCACTTTAGGGCTGGGATGAGTTTATCAGGTGAGCCATTGAGTACATACAGCGATACATTTATAGAGTCTTTATTTATCAAGCTTAAGCCTGCCCATACATTATGTGTGTTCTTTTATGGAGAGTATGACGGATGATTCATGTTAACGAAAATGGCGGCTTTATTGATGGCAATGGCTCCACAGTCAGAGGCACGATTGTCACAGCTAAATATTTAAATGATGTTTATGCTGAACTGGCAAATATTTGGAAAGCGGCAGGCATTGAAACAGCAGATCAGAACGATCAAGCAGCCAAAGCAATACAGCATTTGATTGATACAGCAATTAACGAAGTATCAAAAAATGTCAGAACATATCAGCCTGGTGATTTTGTCGCGACATTTGCCAAAGCACCGCCAAAAGGTACTTTAGTTTGTAATGGTGGGGCAATTTCTCGTGTTGATTATGCCAATTTATTTGATTCCGTAGGTGTGCAATATGGCTCAGGAGACGGCTCAACGACATTTAATTTACCCAATATTCCAGAAAATCTAGCTTTATTGGCTGCTGGTGCAAACCTAGATGCAATCGGTCAAATTATTTCGGGGGATATTAAATCTCACGCACACTCTGGCTCTACTGGATTGGCTGGCGGTCATAACCATACTTATAACGGGCCAGCAGAAAAATATGTAACGGCGGGCAATAACATGCGCACGGATGCCAATGCTCAATTGCTTGCTACATCTTGGTCGGGAGATCACACCCATGCGGTTGCAATCAATGCATCTGGCGGTACAAACAATATAGCTGCTGGTATGAAACTCTTGTTTTGTATTGCTTATTAAATTAAAGGAAAAATTATGTCAAATCATCATCATTGGTTACATACAACAGAAGCTGGAGCTCATAGTCAGACATACAATCCACCTTCTAATGTTCTTCGTGATCATCATCATTGTTTGCATACAACAGAAGCTGGAGCTCATAGTCAGACATACAATCCACCTTCTAATGTTCTTCGTGATCATCATCATTGTTTGCATACAACAGAAGCTGGAGCTCATAGTCAAACATACAATTCAGCTTTTAGTATTTTACGTTGTGTTGAATGTCAAAAAAATGGAGATTTTTATGCAAAATAATGACACTAAAGCAGCTTTTCAGTATGACCCAAAAACGGGGCAATACTTATCTACTGTAGCTGCTTATCTTGACCCAATGGCGACACAAACACAAAAGGAAAATGTTTATATTTTGCCTGCTAATGCAACATTTGTAGAGCCAATAAAGATTGAAGAGTTTTTTGTTTCAAATAAGTTTAATGGTATGACATGGGAACTTGTGGAAGATTACAGCAATGTGCCTTTATGGAGCAAGGAAACGGCAGAACAGGCAGAACCTTTAGTATTTGGGCACTCATTGCCTGAAACACTAACAATAATTAAGCCACTAGCGCAAAAAGAAGGTTTTGCGGTGCAATGGCAGAATGACAATTGGGACTACATTGCTGACCATAGAGGCAAAGCCTTTTACAGTAAATCAACAGGTGATGTGATCATTATTAGCGAGCTTGGCGATATTCCCAACACGTTAACAGATCAGCCTATGCCTGATTATATATATGTGTTTTCAGATAAAGAAAATAAGTGGGTTATTGATCCGCAAAAGCAGCTAGAACGCCTTATTCAAGATGCAACAGTTAAAAAAAGCAGTTTATTAGCAGATGCTGAGGCACAAATCACTGTATTAGAACGTGCAGTCAAGCGAGGTAAAGCAACCGCAGCCGAAAGCGAATTGTTAGAGAACCTATATGACTTCACTATTGATATAAGCAGGATTAACCCGCAGCAGGCTCAAGATATTAATTGGCCTGAAATGCCCACTATAGGAGAGTAAGCATATGAAAATCGTTATTACCGCAGGCCACAGCAACACAGACCCAGGCGCAATGGCGAGAGGCTTAAAAGAGTCAGAATTAGTCGCAGATTTACGCAATATTGTTGCTTCAAAGCTTCGCGCTTTTGGTCACACAGTTATTACGGATGGCGAAGGTAAAAACAATTTGCCTCTTAATCAAGCTATAGCATTGATCAAACAAGGGCAAGTTGCTATTGAATTACATTTTAATGCAGCAGAAAGTAAAACCGCCAAAGGCGTGGAAACCATTGCCTTACCTAAAAATAAGGCTTTATCACAAAAACTCAGCAATGCAGTGGCTAAAGTATTAAATACAACCGTGCGCGGTGAAAATGGCTTTATAGATCAAAGTAAATCGGCTCGTGGGCGTTTGGGTTATGTGAATGCAGGCGGTTTGATTCTTGAAGTGTGTTTTATCAGTAATCCACAAGAAATGGCAGAATATCAGGCTAAAAAATGGCTTGTAGCCAGTGCAATTGCTGACGTTTTAAACGGTTTGTAGACGGATGACAAGTATAAGAGCAGGAACTCTTATACTTGCCCCTTTCAAGCTGGTATCAGCAGCAAGCAGGACAAGACCCGCCGCCTGAGCTCAAGCGTGTTAAGTCTATCATAAAAGGCTTGCAATAATGGAATATAAAGAAATACGTTGTATAAGTTGTAATAGAAAACTGGCTGTAGGTGCTTATATTAAGTTGGTTATTAAGTGTCCTCGCTGCAAAGCATTAAATAATTTTAGTAAGTGATCTTTAACAAATTAGAACGCCTAGAGCGTCAAATCTAGTATGCCTCTGAGCATCTTTCGTATAGAGAGGATGTTCATGTGCATTAAATATAATAAGGCCCCATTGCCTTTTTTGGGTCAAAAACGTAACTTTTTGAAATTAATTAGAGAGCTTGATTTTAGTAACAAAACAGTGATAGATTTGTTTGGTGGCTCTGGTTTATTAAGCCACACAATCAAACAAAAATGCCCAAGTGCTCGTGTGATCTACAATGACTTTGATGACTATAAATCACGGCTTGATCAAATAGGCAAAACAGAAAAACTACGACAGCAATTAGCTGAACTGCTTTGTAATGAACCAAAAGCATCTCGTATCAAACCAGAATTAAAAGCTAAAATCATTGAACTGCTGAAAACCGTAGAAACAAATGACTGGATCACAGTGTCCAGTTGGTTATGTTTTTCAGGTCATTACCATCATACTTTAGATGATTTAATCAAAGCTGGCTGGTACGCTCGCGTAGTTCGTAACCCTTTAGCTGCTGCTGGTTACTTAGAAGGTGTAGAACGTGTGCAATGTGACTTTAGAGAGTTAATTGCTCAATATTCAACGGCTGAAAATGTCATATATATTGCTGATCCGCCGTATATTATGACAAATCAGCAAGGTTACGCACCAGCAAAGGCGGATAAATGGTTTAGGCTTGGTGAAGCCATAGAACTGATTCAGGCACTATCACAAAAGCAAGCGGTGTTTTTTTCTTCTCAGAAGTCGGAAACAGATGATTTATTGGATGTTTGGAAACCAAAGACGCTGGATAAAAGGATATACAAAGCAAGTGTTGGTGATGGTAGATATTCAATTGAACATATGTTTTTATTAAACTGGTAAAGAAAAAAGGCTCCGTTTGGAGTCTTATAATTTGATTATTCTTCTAGTAAAGCTTGTTCTAATTTTTTACCATTTACATACCAATCTTTACCGTCGTGGTAATAAGTGAACTCATGTGAACAATCCAGTTTTTTTAGTGCTTGCTTGTGGTTAGCTGAAAATATAGCCTCTTGGTTTTTACGGTGATAATCGCGACCATATGCTTCTGTTTTTGTGATGTTGTGGTCAAGGCTTGACAGGTTGCCAAGTCTGATAAGTTCTTCAATTTTTGTTTCAGTATTGTAATGTTTAAAAAGTAATGAGCCGACGTTGTCTATGTATCCGTCAAAGTGGCAATAAATGATTCCAACTTTACCATTTAACTTTGCTGCGATTGTGCTTGTGGTTGCCATTTTTTTCTACCTTGTGTTGTTCAATTAATGAACACAGATTAGCTCTGGTAGGCAGACATAGCGAGTCTTATCTGTTATTTTTTGAAATTGAATTTTATCTGTTGTAATGAAGTGGAGTTGTGACAAAAAAAGCGTTAATTTTAGCGTTGGTTTTGTCACTTTTGCTATGACAAAATAAATGCAAAAGTGTGCCAAAAATCGCGCGAGCTTACAATAAGAGCCGAAAAAATAGCCCATATGGGCATCAATGAAAAAGAAAATATCCTTTATGTTATGGCCGATAATAAACGAGATTTTACCACTGTTGATGCCATAGCAGCTTCAAAAGCAAACCCAGAAGAACGCTTACAAGAGGCGACTCAATTACAAAACGAATTGTCTCAGCAGATGGAGCAAAAAGAGTTAGACCGGCAGCTACTGTTAGCGCAACAACAAGAGCGTGGTGGACGTAGTTTTGGGTAAAAAAGTAAATTTTCTAAGCCGCTTATGCAGCGGTTAACAGGAATACGGCGTAAAACTAGGGCGTGTAAAATTTCTAAGCCGCTTATGCAGCGGTTAACCGTGAATTATAAAGGCATTATTCTAACAAAACAACATATTATGCTTTAAAACCTAATTTAACCTAAATATTTTTTGATGTTAAAAATAACCATTTAAATCAATGGACTATTTCTGTTTGATAATATTTGGGTGTAACCACTTATTTCATTTATTAACTAAAAACACAGGTTCACCGCGTTCCGTGATCTTGCGAAATTCAATTTAAGATAAGAGTGAAAATATATTCAAAATTATTACATGTAATATATGCTATAATTTAAATTTTCCATAGTTAGGCAAAAAACACATGAAGCATAGGAAAGAATTAATTGTAGTGGCTAGTACCTATTTCATTCTCTTAGCTACATGGATTTTTTGGACTCCCGCACAAAAACGGGATGCTATTCATTTAAAAGAGTTAAACTGTAAAGTAGATGAATGCATTGCTATTGGAAATATGATACGAACTGATTCAGTTTATGATGGTAAGTCAAGGTCTGCTACTTTTTTTTATGAATATAGCTTTGTTTTACACGATCAAGTTTATTCTAGGAAAGTTACTTTTGACTATTCTTCAAAACAAAAATTAAATTATTTACCTGATAAAAATAATGCATTTAAACCTTTTAAGGAAGAAATTGTTTTCGACCCAAAGAATCCTAAAATAAACTTACCAAAAGATTATGTTTTTTCATCTCCTAGGGCTGGTACTGCTAAGGGTTATTACCTACCTAATATATTTTTAATACTGTTAATGTTTTGGATATTATATTTTGGATTTAAAGGTAGGATAAAGTTTTTTTGGTGGCAGTGAAATTTTTTGAATAAATATTATTGGTAAAACAAAAGCCATATACCTTGCATAGTTTTTGTTGTAAAGGGTACGATTTTAAGTCATACCCTTTGTTCTCTCTAAGTCGCATTTGAAACGCGATTTCTATTTCGTAGCTCTACAGATTAATATTAGTTAAAAACACAGGTTCACCGCATTCCGTGATCTTACGAAGTTCCGCTATTAGAGGACGATATTAATAAGCAACCTATTTTACCTAGCTTGGTTGGTGGCTCTTTGATGGAAGCAGCTGAGAACTGGTGTATCAGTGCAGATGGTTCAAGTGTCATTAAAGCCGATGATTTTTATGTGGGGAACTATGGCGCAAAACTGTTAGAGCTAGACAAGCAAATCAATAATGCAACCGATGAAACAGTAAAAGCCAAGCTTTTAAGAATGAAAACGGTAGCCAGCAGCATTCAAGCCGTCATTAAACAGCTTGCTAATGTTGCCTCTGTGATAGCCAAGAAATAAACCTAAATATGGGAAAACCCCATATTTAGGTTTATCATTTACTTAAATCCATAGACAATAGAATTAAATCAACCTAAAATATGCAAATTAATTTATCAGATAGCATATAGTAATTTCTTAATAATATTTTATTATTTTAATACTTAATTATTTTGGGAATATATATATGAAAATACGCGCTAGTTGTTCTATGTGCTATGCCACTTCTACTGGTGATGGTGTTAGCGAAAGAACGCTATCAATTATTGAAAGATATTAGAAACACCTGTTTTTCCTTGGTGATTTTATTTCATCAAAGGTTGTATACTCTGTAATAACTATCTAAGATCAATAATTGCCTCAATCAAGGCTAAATATAAGACTGTTTTTATATGTTACTGTATTCTATGCCCTTACTTTGTTGTTTTATTATATTTTAAATGTTGCAACATTTTTATGATGTAAATATATTGTTACTTTTTGTTTTTAAAAATAAATATATTTAATGGGTATTTTTGGGGCTAAAAAGCTCAACTAAATGATAGGCAATAAAAAAACCACTCCGAAGAGTGGCTAATTCATAAATATTGTAATAATTTTATTTGAATTTATTTACCATCTTTTGTGTTTTGTGAGTCTAACATTTGCGGAGTTTGTTTTTTTGCTTTTTGTTGTTGTTTTTTAGCTTTTTTCTGATTCACTTGCTTACTATTTGTATCTCTTTGGATTTCTTTTTGAGCTGTAGCTGCTGAAGGGGCAGGATCTTTAGAAAGATTTGAACTGTCTGCCATAGCAACACCAAATGAAGAAGCTAGGAAAGTAGCTAAAAGTACTTTTTTAAACATGGTAATACCTCAAATTAAGATTAATTTTTTTAAAAAATAATGGTCATCAATATAAATAAAAACTGTTTGATGATGTAGAAATCATATTCCTAAAGAATATCAATATCAATATTTATTTTTCATTTAAAATCAATATGTTTAATTTTTTAAATTGCTATAAATATTTTTTAAATCATATGGGATGATAAAAAAACACTTCGAAGAGTGGTTAGAAAAGATACTATGTATAAATTATTCGGTTTATTCTGTCCCTTATAGGTCTGGGCCGGATAGTCCTCGAATTCTAGAGTTGCGAAGGTTTGAGATATTGTTAGGGATAGAAATAGGAAAATATTCAGTTTTTTTATAGTTAAGATTCCAAATTTATGTTATTTTTCTGTATTTAATATGCGTATTGTTAATTAAAAAATGAAAAAGGGATAGCAGAATTACTATAGGCCGCATTATACAGAGGCTAATGGTTTAAATTAGAATAGTAATCTTTATATTCATTACAAAATCGGTTCAACCAGTTTTTCTGCAATGTTGTGTCAGGCACAGGTAAGCCTCTTGCTTGAGAAATAAGCTGAAATGGTTCTTGTTTGATACCCAAAACAGATAATACAGAGGCAGCGATTAAACCACTACGTCCAATTCCCATGCGACAATGGATTGCCACAGCATCTCCTTTTTTTAAATGTTTGACTAGTTGGTGTACTAATTGACAGGCTGAACGAGTAGAGGAAGGTACATCTCGGTCAGGAATAGGGTAAGAAATAAATTCGATTTCTGACTGTTGACAGTAAAGAGCTTCATTTTTTAGTTCTAATTCTCGAATTTCTGAAGCCTCCAGTAGACTCACTACCACCTTAATACCTTGTTGCTTCCAGCCTGATATTTCATCGCTTAACCATTCTCCTGACCTAGGGCGAGCCATAATGGCGAGCTGTATGGAGGGTACTTTTAACCAGTAAATATCTTGTTCCATTTGTTGAATCTCCTATTTGATTTGTTTTCAAATATTAATATTTGTTGATTGTTTACTTTGCATGGTAAAGAGTAACTACTAATGATGAGCATTACTCATCGTGGGAATTAGATGGATAAAAAATTATATGCTTGAATTAAAAGGAAAAAGTGAGGAAGGTTAGTGGAAAGAGTATAACAGTAATGCTGAAAAGAAATTATTAATTTAATAAAAAGGTACATTACTATCTCATTAGCTTAAGAACAAATGAGCAAATATGGTTATTAAGTAGATTAAACAAGTGATAAAAAATCGCTAACTTTAAGTGGTTTTTTCTGTTCTTAGCTGTGTCACAAATAATGCTAAAATATCTCAAAAATCGCGCAAACTTACACACAAATTTGGCACAAAGCCAATTTCATTAAAAAAAGGTCACTTGGTAGAGTGATGTAAATTATTGATAATTATGTATTTTTTGGTCGGAGCGAGAGGATTCGAACCTCCGACCCCTTGCACCCCATGCAAGTGCGCTACCAGACTGCGCCACGCTCCGAAAGAATAGTTTATTTGTCATTCCAAAGAAGCGCAATTATAGGAGGTTAGGGCAGTATTTGCAAGTTTCATGTTCTTTATTCGTTATCTTCGTTTGTATTTGTATATAGTGTTTGTTCCACAGGTAGTGTGGGGGCATTGTGGAAGAGAACATTTTCTTCGTCTGCAATTAGGGTCAGTACATTGCAAAACCCTCTAATGATTCTGTTTACATAGCTTGAGTCATTCATTAGTGAGCTCATTTGCAGGCTATTAATTTCTTGATTACGTGTATGAATAAAAAGGGTATTGGTAAAGTCTTGTTCAAATTGTTGGGCAGTTACGTTAAGGCCATTTAATGTATCAAGCCATTCTTCTATTTCTGTATTCGTTTGTGCAAGTTGATAAAGTGTATGTAATGCATAAAACATATGTTGCCGTAACTGCTCATATAAATATTGTGTAGAAGACTCTTCTGCAGAAAGATAATAATGGAAATTTTTTTGTAAATGTCCCGCATCTTTAATCATTTCCACAAGTTGTAGTGCAACGATTTGGCAGGATAGTATAAACTTTTGGTGCTCTTCACTTAAAGAAGGCGTTTCTATTTTACCAATAAAGCCCAGTAAGTCACTGTATACACCTTTTATGTATTTTTGATAGAGTTGTTCTGCATCAAGGGCATGTTTTTCAGGTGTCTGTTTTAATGACGATTCATCTATTTCTTGAGTAGCAAGTTGTGTGACGGGGATATAAATAGTATGGCAAATAACTTCAATACTTAACCGCCCAAGATATTGAATTTCTTGGATCATTGTGCTGACGATTGTCTCTTCACTTGCCAATGCATTGTCATTTATATAACGTGCATGAATACGTTCCAGAGAGGTTTTGTTTTGATCTTCGACTATTAATACAGCAGGCTCTGTTTTATCAGGCCAGATTTTTTCTAAAAGTTTAGCGAGCTTTTTTTGGATTGGCCAAAAAACACCCACGCCAAGTACATTAAATAAGGTGTGAAATAGTGCTAATTGAACCAAAGCATTGCCAACAACCAATTGTACAAACCATGTAAGTGGATTGATTAATAATAAAGCCAATAGGGCGGTTACTGTATTAAAAATTAAATGTGCTAAAGCCAGCCTTTGGCCTGCTCTATTGCCTCCTAGCATGCCAACAAGAGCTGTACTGATGCTGCTGCCTACATTTGAACCAATTGCGATGGCCAAGCTTTGTGCCAAGTCTATTTGACCACTGGCAAGGGCGGCTAAAGTAAGCATTAATGTTGCATGGCTTGATTGCAAAACAATGGTAATCAGTAAACCGATGCCAATAAATATTAATGTACCAGCTAGGCCTGTAACTTGATAAGCACTTAAATCAAATTGTTCTGTGAATCCAGAAAACCCTAATTTAATCCAGTCAATACCTAAAAATATAAATGAAATACCTAGAATTACACGACCAAGTGCTTTACCTTTTCTACCTCTAAAGCTAGCCAAGACGCCTAATACCAACATTGGTAGCGCCAATGGGCTTAAGCTTAAATTTTGTCCGGCTAATGCTAAAAGCCAAATGCCACTGGTAGCACCTAAATTAGCGCCTAAAATAATAGCAATACCACTGGCTAATTGAATAAGACCTGTACTGATAAAAGCAATTGTCAGTAAAGAGACTAGGGTGGTCGATTGCATGACAGCTGTTGCACCCATACCAAAAAGCATACTGTGTACAGGGGTTGCGGTACTTTTGGCTAGAATTGTTTCTAGCTTTCCACCCGCCAATTTTTGTAATCCTTCTTCTAAACACTGCATACCAAAAAGAAATAAGGCTAATCCAGCGCAAAGTTGTGTCCAATCTGAGTTAAACCAGAAGGAAATTAAAATGCCTAAGCAAATGGCAATAAATGTCAAATTCTTGTAGATGTGGTTTGGCATAGTAATAAGTTCATGATGATTAGGATTAAATCATAAGCTATTACAGGAAAAATCACCAAATTTTTTTATGAAAATGGCGCAAGATAATATATTAATTTTTTGAATTTTAATTGTTTTTTTGTAATTTGTATTTATATTCAATTGCCCAACAAGTGAAGATGGCTAAAGCCCAACTGATTATGGTTGCTGCAATTAAGTCAGTAGGCCAATGCATACCAAGTACTAGGCGGCTCACCATGACGGTAACAGCCCATAAAGTTAATATAATGACCGTGACGTAATGTTTTCGTGGCCACAATAAACCAATGGCCAGTAAAGCCCAGCTGGCAACAAACATAGTATGACCCGAGGGAAAAGCAAAACCTGTTTCAAACTGCCAATGTTGGCGTAACCAGGGGGGAATCGTCGTTTGCTTACTTAGTGTTGTGTCAATTAAATGGTCACGTTGTTTTCTAGAAAGTTTGTAAAATTCTTGATCGTCTATTTTATATTCATGTTCAAGCCATAAGACGAATGGGCGTGGTTCTTGTATTTGATTTTTAATCAATGATTTTGCCAGTTGGCCAGTTAATATAAAGCCTGCAATTAATGTAATCAATAAAATGGCTCTTTGGGGTGGCAAACGTAAACACCATAAAAACCATATAAGTAATATCATACTGGTTAGGATACCCCAAGGTAATGTGACGGTTTCTGTTGCCCAATAAAGTGGTTTTAAGTTACCTAAACCAATTTGTAGCGGGTGCCATTGCCAGCCAGAAATTAGTGTGAATAATGGTAGGGCCAACAAAATGAGTGCGCCAATTGTAATTGCCAAAATAGTTTGTCTCATTAATCAGCTCCTTCTCTCATATTTAATGCTTCTTGTATGTCCACACTAACAATACGAGAGACTCCTTTTTCTTGCATGGTGACACCAACAAGTTGTTCTGCCATTTGCATGGTTAAACGATTATGAGAGATATATAAAAACTGAGTTTGGTGACTCATTTCCTGTACCAACTGGCAAAAACGACTGGTATTGGCATCGTCTAGTGGTGCATCTACTTCATCAAGTAAACAAAATGGGGCTGGATTCAGGCTAAATAAAGCAAAAACTAGGCTCATTGCGGTTAATGCCTTTTCTCCTCCTGAAAGCAAATGAATGGTACTGTTTTTCTTACCTGGAGGATGAGCCATAATTGATACACCCGAACTAAGCAGATCTTCGCCAACCATTTCCAATCGAGCTTGCCCACCACCAAATAAGGTGGGGAAAAATTGTTGAATTTTTTCGTTTACCATATCAAAGGTATTTTGAAAGAGTGCTTTACTTTCATTATCAATTTGTTCAATGGCATCTTTTAAAGATGTAATGGCTTGATTTAAATCATCTCTTTGGATGGTGAAGTAATGTTGCCTTTCTTTTGCTTGTTCTAATTCTTCTAATGCCACTAAGTTAACGGCACCCAACTTCTGAATATTGTTGGCTAGTATAGAAATTTCCTGAGCTAAGGAGGATTGCTCTGGTATTTGGCGGCACATTTCAATTAATTCGCTGATATTGGCTTGGTTTTTAGTCAGTTCTTCTTGTAAATGTTCAGCCAATAATTGTGCTTGCTGTTGCGCCAAAAGAGTTTCTTGTAGTGTTTGCTGTTGTTTATTCTGATTAGCCAGAGTTTTTTGTTGCTCAAGAGCCAAATGTTTATTGCGTTCTTGTAATGTTTGCAATTCGTTTTGAATCTGATTGAGGGTTTCTTCCAGTTGTGTTTGAGTCTCAATTAGATTCTCTAATGCTGCTAAAGGTTCTGCTTGTTCTGGTGTGTCATTAAATTCTAAGTTCAGTTCATTTTGGCGTTTGGTTAGAGACTGGTATCTTTGTTTGATATGTTCCAATTGCTGTTTATTGGCCGCAATTTGCTGTAGCAATTTTTGTTCTGCTATTTGTTCCAGACCTAAGCGCCTAGAGGCATCATACATTTGTGCTCGTATGTTTTGTAAATTGTTTTGTGCGGTATTACGCTGTTGTTGGGTATGTTGATGATCGTCTACTAATGCAGCTAAGGCTTTTTCTCTGTCTTCGATAAACGCTGTTTCTTGAGTCAACTGATTGGTTAATTGAGAGTATTGTTGGGTAAGTTGTTCTTGTTCTTGTGCAATATGTTGGCTACGCAATTGAGTTTGCGCTTGTTTGGCCATAAGTTGATTGTAATGGTTATGTGCTGTTTGTAGGGTGTGATGTGCAATTTTTATATTATTTTTTAATTCATTCAGCTGATTTTTTATATCTTGGGTGTGTGTTTGCTGTTGTTGTTTTTGTTGTTCTAGCGTGCTGATGTGCGGCACCAATGCGTCTAAAGCATCACTGTGTTGTTTGATTTCTTCTTGTAAACTTAGTTGATTACTGGTCTGTGTCTCATCACCTTGCCAATGTACACTATAACAATCAATTAAGTGTCCTTCTGGTGTGATGAATATTTGGTTGGTGCTCAATTGTTTTTGTTTTTGTATGGCTTCTTCTACTGTATTGATACAAATAATATTTTGTAGCCATATGTCCAAAGCAATATCAAAAGGTGCTTTGGCTTGTACTTTATGCCTTAAAGCATTATCAGAAGAGAGGGGAAGTCGTGTGTCGCTAAGTTTAGTGTCGTTCAGCCAAACAATCTCGCTGTTTGGCGTATTTTTTTGTAAATCAATCAGTGTGTTTCTAGCATATAAACGTTCTTGTAAAACAATCGTTAAAGCTTGTTGCCAATTTGGTTCTACTTCTATGTTTTCCCATAATACAGGGGTATGTTCTAATCGTTGTTCTTGCCAAAACTGGTCATGGCTTTGTTTTTCTTTTTGACTTAGGCGTTCTAAAGCTTCTTTTTGTGCTTGATGTGCTACTTTTTGGTTGTGTAATTCAGTCAGTTGCTGTTGTAGTGTTTGTGCGTGATTTAGTGATTCTTCTAAGGTAATTTCAAGATAATCATTTTTTTCTGTTAAGGTTTCTTGCTTGGTTTGCTCCAGTAATAAAGTGTCTTGAGCAATAGTAATGGTTTGCTCATTTGGGGCATCCAGTTCTTGATTTTCTTTTGCTAATGTAGTTAATCGTTGTTGGATATCAATTTGCTGTTGTTCTAGCTGCTTTTTTTTCTGTATGCTTAGATCACGTTCTCTTTCTAAACGGTTTTGAGCATTGTGCTGATTCAAAAAAGCACTTTCCAACTCTTGTAATTGTGTTTCTAATTCAGGTAGTTGTTCTTGGGTGTTGTCCAACTGTAATTGGCATTCGCTTAATAACCATTGTTGTTGTTCAAGTTGTGTTTCTAATTGAGTAATTCCTTGTTCAATCAGTAGCTCTTCCTGGTTCAGTTGTTCTAACTCTCGGTCTGTTTTTTGTTTTTCTTCAGTTAAACGTTGGTGTTGATTTTGTTGGTAACGAATTTTTTCTTCTAAACGCGCCAACTGTTCTCGTACCAAGGCCCATTTGTTTTGGGTTTGATGCAAGTCTTGCTGCTTTTCATGTTCAGTTAATTGTAACTGATAGCTTTCTTCATTCAGTTGGTTAGAGGTTAACTCCAGTTGCGCAATAGTTGTTTGGTGTTGGGCAATGGTTAAACTCAGCTCATTTGCCTGTGTATTGGCTTCTTGAAAACGGACAAAGGTTAAAAGATTCTGCTTGTCGTGCAGTGTTTGCGTTAATGTTTGATATTGAGCAGCAATTTTTGCTTGTTGTTCTAGTTTGCTGATTTGTCTTTCTAGTTCTGTTTGTAAATCATGTAAACGGTTTAAATTATCTTGGGTGTCTTGTAAACGCTGTTCAGTTTCTTTTCTACGTTCTTTATATTTTGATACACCTGCTGCTTCTTCTAAATAGGCACGAAGCTCTTCTGGTTTGGCTTCAATAATGCGTGAAATCATTCCTTGTTCAATAACTGCATATCCTCGGGTACCAACCCCTGTGCCTAAAAATAAATCAGTGATGTCACGCCTTCTGACCGCTTGATTATTGATGAAATAACTGGATTCTCCTTGGCGAGTCAGTACACGTTTAATGGATACTTCTGCGTATTGGCCCCAAGAGCCTTGTAATTGATGGTCGGAGTTATCAAATACCAGTTCGACAATGGCACGAGAAACGGGTTTTCTGGTTGTTGCTCCATTAAAAATAACATCCTGCATGCTTTGCCCACGCAACTGTTTGGCTGACGCTTCTCCTAAAACCCAGCGTACCGCGTCAATGACATTGCTTTTGCCACAACCATTGGGGCCAATAACAGCAACCAGTTGGCCAGGAACCGCAATAGTGGTTGGGTCGACAAAGGATTTAAATCCAGAAAGTTTAATATGAGTTAAACGCAAAATAATCTCGTTAAAAATGGCATAAGAGGGGGATTTTAACGAATTTTGCTTATAAAGTGTATCTATATAAAAGCTTATGTATTGAATATTACGATTTTTTATGATGATGTTTTTTTGCTTAATCTTTTTTAAATATAATTAATTGAAAAATAAATTCAAAATTGGGTTGCTATAGTGGGTATTTGGTGTATCTCTTTATAGAGATTGTTTATGATTTTTACATGCTTTATTTGATGAGTAAAAATTTTGAGATTAACAGTATTATAATTATATGAACGATGTTTTGGATCATATTGTTTTGAATTTTGTGTTGATTGTGTAATTGAGCTTATGAGAGAGGTTTATTCAATCCTGCTCTCATATCGGTAATTATGTTCACAATAGATAAGAAAAAACAGCTTCAATGCTGTTTTTTCTTATCTATTGGCTAAATGGTAGCGAACACCTTCTTCTTCCATTTGTTTTCGTAGATTTTCTGGGATAATACCATCTGTAAAAATGGCATCAAAATCAGTAATATTACCCATACGGACAAGCGCATTACGTCCAAATTTAGTATGATCTGCGGCTAAAAAACGATGGCGAGCATTTTCCATCATGGCACGCGCAATTCTGACCTCACGGTAATCAAAGTCCAGTAAAGCACCATCTGCTTCAATTCCAGATACACCCAAAATAGCATAATCCACTTTGAATTGATTAATAAAGTCCAAAGTAGCCATGCCTGTGATACCACCATCAGAAGCACGTACTGTGCCAGAAGTAATCATCACACTAAAATCTGCTCTACTTGAAACAATAGAGGCAACATGAATATTATTAGTAATGACACGTAAACCTGAGTGATTTTGAATTAAAGTAGATGCAACAGCTTCCAATGTTGTGCCAATACTCATAAACAGTGATGAGTTGTTGGGAATATTATCCGCAACCAATTGGGCAATATGGGTTTTTTCACTTTGTAATTTGGCTTTTCTGGCAAAATAATCTTCATCACCAACACTGCCACCTAATGCTGCGCCACCATGATAACGGCGCAATACATTTTCTTCACATAAGTGGTTGATATCACGACGGATGGTTTGTGGCGTTACATCTAAAATAGAGGCTAGCTCTTCAATAGACATAAAGCCATTGTCTTTTACAAGTTGAATTATGGTCTCATGTCGGGGAGAACGTCCACTCATAAGAATATCACTTACTGTTTGATAAAAATCATATTGTGCCAAAATGTTCGAATTTGTACAACCTTGCTCTTCGTTTTATGCGTTTTTCTTGATTAAAATGGTACATTTTTTCTTTATTTGTGTTCACTTTAGAAATTAAAGCCAAGAATGATGATAAAAAGCCAATATATTCTAGTGTGTTAATAGGAGATGTTTTTTATTAAAGGAAATTTTTCTGTTATACTCAAACGCTGTATTAATAAGCATTTTATACTTATGGGAGGAGGATAATGCGCTTATTTGTTTTGTCTTTTTTGTTGTTAGTGCCAACGTTTAGCCATGCGGCAGATTTTGATGCGCAAAGTTTGAGTATGTTATGGGCTATTCCTTTTGTTGGCATTTTATTATCTATTGCTTTGTTTCCTTTATTTGCACCTCATTTTTGGGAACATCATTATGGGAAAGTGACATTGATTTGGGGACTTTTGTTTATTATCCCATTTTATGTTACTTTTGGTTCGTATATGACTGGGATGGTGCTGGCTCATGCCTTGATTGAAGAGTATATCCCCTTTATTTTGCTTTTAGGTGCGTTGTTTACCATTTCTGGCAGTATTCATATTGCGGGTGATTTTCATGCAACCCCAAAATTCAATACGGGAATATTGGCTATAGGCACTCTTTTGGCATCTGTTATGGGTACTTCTGGTGCTGCAATGTTATTGATTCGCCCATTGCTTAAAGCAAATCAACATAGAGATGTGAAAGCTCATGTGGTGGTGTTTTTTATTTTTCTTGTTGCCAATGTAGGTGGTGGTTTAACACCTCTAGGTGATCCACCTCTCTTTTTAGGGTTTCTAAAAGGTGTTTCCTTTGCATGGACATTTGAGCATATGCTTGTGCCTGTATTGATTACCTCTGTTATTTTACTGATTATTTTCTATATTTTTGATTCTATAGTGTTCAAAAAAGATTTATTTGATGCAGAACATATTAAAAAAGACAATATGTCTTTTTCTATTCAGGGGAAAGTTAATTTTATTCTTTTAGCTGGTGTCATTGGCAGTATTTTATTATCTGGTGTTTGGAAACCTAATATTCAATGGGAAATTTTAGGTGCGCATATTAAATTAGAAAACCTGACCAGAGATCTTTTATTATTGACCTTGATTATTTTATCTTTAGTGTTGATTCCAAAAAAAATCAGAGAAAACAACCATTTTAATTGGCATCCTATTTTAGAAGTAGGTAAATTATTTTTGGGTATTTTTATCACTATTTTCCCTGTGATTGCTATGTTAAAGGTAGGACAAGAAGGACATTTTGGTTCATTAATTGCACTCATGCATGATCAAACAGGTGAACCAATCAATTTGATGTATTTTTGGATTACGGGGATTTTATCGGGCGTGTTGGATAATGCACCTACATATTTAGTATTCTTTAATTTAGCAGGTGGTGAAGCTCAAGAGTTAATGGGGCCTTTGTATCATACTTTATTGGCTATTTCTATGGGGTCTGTATTTTTAGGTGCTTTAACTTATATTGGTAATGCGCCTAATTTTATGGTTAAAGCAATTGCTGAACAAAGTGGCGTGAAAATGCCAAGTTTCTTTGGTTATATGGCTTACTCAATCGTATTTTTATTGCCTGTGTATGCGTTTGTTTCATGGTTGGTATTGGTGGTTTTTTAAGCTAATTTCAAAAGAGATCAGCAAAAACGTAAAAAAGGTATCCTATTTTAGATACCTTTTTTGTATTTGAATCTATTTTAATTACATCGTTAATAATTCATCTAAAGACGGGGCAAAGAAATAGCTGCCAGAAACAGGTGTTGTGTAATTCAGTAATAAATCTGTTTTGCCATCTAATTGACCAAACATGCTCAGCAGTTGTTGTTCAATATTATATAGGCTGGCACAGTAGGCAATGAAAAATAATCCATGTTCACCGCTGGCTTTACCATAGGGTAAACTTTGACGTAGAATTTTTAAGCCTTTACCGTCTTCTTTTAAATCCACACGGCTAACATGAGAGGTATCTGGGCGTGCATTTGATGGCAACTCTTCGCTGTCTTGTTTGGTTCTACCAATAATTTGTTCTTGTTCATGAACAGGCATATCATGCCATTTAGGCATATGATGCACATAGCGCTGTGTGAAGACATAGCTGCCATGGGCATGTTCTTGATCATCGGCAATGAGTGCTACTTCAGGCCTTTGTTCTCCTTGAGGGTTTTCTGTTCCATCAACAAAGCCTGTTAAATCACGCTCTTCTACCCAGCGAAAACCATGGGTTTCTTCTTCAACCTGAATATGGGTTTTTAATGCTTCTAAAGTTTGTTGAGCCATGCTAAAAGCCACATCGAAACGATTCGCTAAAATATGAATGAGTAAGTCTCTTTGAGTTGCTGGTGCGTTACCTAATGTTGTAAATGGTTTTAGTTCTGAAGGAGGGGATGAAGATGATATTTTCTTCCAAGCATCAGAACCAAAGGCAATTACTGCACCTAAGGCTGCATCAGGGTAGTTTGATTTTAATGTGTCCAGATGGCCGCAAACGGTTTGAATCGCTTTTTTAAACTCAGGTGTATTTTGGGTTGTTATACGAGCTTCAATAAATATGCCAAAACGGCAATGTTCGAGCAAAATACCACTTTGTGCTTTTGATGGCATGTTTTCTTTACCTTATTAACAAAAAATTGATGCCATAATTTTAACGCAAAAGAGTATAGATGAAAAATAAAACCCATCAAAGTAATGGGTTTTATGATTTAACGCAATGAAGTTAATTTGTTAAGGTAGGTTTCCTGCCCATTTGTTTTAAAAATCGAAAATGAGATAAAACGGCAGAAGTTAATGAGTTGTTTTTATGGTAAGGCATATCATATTCTAAACAGGTTTCTTGGACAATTTTTGACAATGAATAATAATGGATATGGCTAACCTTATGAAATAAATGATGTTCTACTTGTTGATTTAAACCTCCTGTGTAAAAGCGTACAAGAGGGTTTTCAATAGCAAAATTTGCAGTTGTTCTTAATTGATGTTCTGCCCAGTCATAACACATTTTATTTTGTTCATTTTCTTTTGGAAATTCTGTTAAATCAACTGTATGAGCTAATTGAAATACCAAAGATAAAATAAAGCCAAAGAAAAAATGAATACAGAAAAAATATAATAATACCAAGCTGATTGGATGAAAAAACATCGGTAATATTAAGGCATAACCAATATAGGCAATTTTTGTGAAGGTGAAATACGGTAGCTCCCACCATTTACGTTTTTGTAACGGGGTATCCGAAATACGGTTGGTCACTAATTTATAAAAATCACTAAAAACGGCAAGAAATAGGGTTAATAAACTGTACAAAAAAGGGGCATAAATATGTTGAAAACGGTGCCAGGGGTGCCAAGTTTGGTGTGGTGAAAAACGCATTAATAGGCCCAGTTCAATATCATCATCTTTGCCCGTAATATTGGTATAGGTATGGTGTAACATATTGTGTTTTTGTTGCCAAAGTGTTTGGCTACTGCCCAATAAATCCATCGAGGCTCCTGCTAACCAGTTTACCCACTTTTTGCTGGAAAAACTGCCATGGGCACCATCATGCATGACATTGAACGCTACTAAAATCATGCCATTGGTGAGCATAAGGGCAAATAATATACCGCTGAGCCAAGTTTGGGCAAAAAAGACCAGACCTATATAGCCACCAATATATAGGCTAAAAGCAAAAAATGCTTTGAAATAAAGCCAACTGTTACCAGTTTGTTTGACTTGGTTTTGATCAAAATAATCATTGATCCGTTTTTGTAAGACTTTAAAGAATTCTGTTCGAGGTGGAAATGATAAACGACGAGTAGGTTGAGGCATGCGGACTCCAAAAATAAACCACTGATACCAATACAATATAAAATTTATAGTATCGGTTGATCTTAATTATATTGTGTTTGTTTTGGCTTGTGTAAAAATAAGGAAGATTTTTAGCTGGATTTACATTGTTTTACAAATGTTAAGGGCTAGTTTTTAAAGGTAATTTAAAGAATCGTTGGTTTTTTAAGATATAGATCATCATCAAATGTTGTGACCCATTGTGGGGCAAAACAAACTAAAACAGCCGTGATTAAACCTGTTAAAAATGCTTCTCCCCAAGCGATAAAAAAGTAAACGGGTAAGGCTGTGCTTATTAAGAATTTCATTGGGTAGACATTAAATAGACCTAAAGTCAGCACAATGAGTAGAGCACAAGCGAGTAAACTGAGTGCGGCAGTAATAAAACCATTGCCTAAAATAAAAATAAAAATATGTTTGGGTAGGTATTTTTGTGCTGCTTTTAAGGATATAAGGGTAATACTGACAGCAGGTAAGGTCATGATGCAAAAATTTAAGCCAACTGACAGTAAATCAGCAGGTGTTAAAAATACTAAGGTATAGATAATACAGGCTAATGCCATAATCCATAAAGTCAAAGACCAACCTAATGTAAGTGTCAGTAGCGTAACGCCTAAGAAATGATAGTTTAAGCCAATATTAACGCTTGCATGGAGCATCCAAGCCATGAGGATGCAAAATAAGGCGCAACCACTTCCTGAAAATAACTGTTTGTTCTGGATGATTTTTTTTAAAGTTAAACCCAATATACACAGCATGATAAACCATGCAGTGTATAGCACAACATCAGGAAATAAATGTTCAGGAAGATTCATGAGCTTATGGTGTTTATTACTTTTGTTAATATAAAATACTATTTGTGGGTATTCTAAACATAATTGCTGAGGAGTGAAAGGGAAGTGGTTAACAATTTTAGTAATGAACAAAAAGCGTTAATGTTGACACAAAAGGGCGTGGGTGAAACGGTCATCAAACGTTTAGAAGAAATAGGTATTTGTTCTTTTAAACAATTGGCCAATGAAGATGCTCAAGAGATTACGCAACAAATTGCTCAAATGCTAGGTGCAACTTGTTGGGCAAATAGCCCACAAGCCAGAAAAGCCATTGAAATACTGATTGATTTAGCAAAACAGCATCAAAATTGATGCATTATATTACTTGGTGGACTTTGTGTAATGACAAATAAGTTCCTTTGAGAAATGAATAATCATACCCCCAACGTATTTGAGTCGTTCTGAACATCCTTTATAACCTCAAACTATCTTTTTATTTTGCTTGACCTAAATAGATCATATTTTCATGATAAGTATGAGTCAGAGTGCTTTAAAATAGTTGCCTTTTTAAGGACAATTTCATAGGATAATTGACGTTTTTGCGATTCTATTTTAAAGTAAATAAAAAAATTAATAAGAATCGAAAAATAACAATAATCTTTCCTTCCATCAATTAAGATATAAGGTCTACAAGGATGACACAAACTCAAGTCGCTCAGGAAATCAATCCTAAGCCTACGAATGTCTATTTTTTTGGTACATGTTTAATTGATCTGTTTTTACCTGAAGCAGGCATGGATGCCATCACTTTATTGGAACAACAAGGTGTTCTGGTTCACTTTCCTCAAGAGCAAAGTTGTTGTGGGCAACCTGCTTTTTCATCTGGTCGATCGAAAGAAGCATTTGAGGTTGCCAAAAAGCAATTGAATTTATTTCCTAATGAGTGGCCTATTGTGGTGCCTTCTGGGTCATGTGGTGGCATGATGAAACTTCATTGGCCTAAATTGTTTTCAGGTACAGAATATGAGGCTAAAGCTAAAGAGCTGTCTGAAAGGGTGGTTGAATTTAGCCAGTTTTTATTGAACGTTTTAGATTATCAACCTCAAGATAAGGGTGACCCCATTAAAGTGGCCGTGCACACAAGCTGTGCTGCCAGACGTGAGATGAATGTGCATACTTCAAGTTGGGCCTTGATTGATAGACTACAAAATGTCACAAGGGTTGTACATGATCATGAAAGTGAATGTTGTGGCTTTGGTGGTGTATTTTCTGTTAAACACCCAACAATTTCAGGTGCTATGGTAACGGATAAAGTCACCTCATTGTTAAATACGCAAGCGGATGAAATTGTCACCGCAGATGGTGGATGTTTATTGAATATTGGTGGCAAAATAGCCAAAGATTTACCCCCTGATATCCCGTCTCCTCAACATATTGCCAGCTTTTTGTTAAAAAGAACAGGAGGCAAAGCATGAGTGATGCTCGAAGTTCTATTTTGGCAAAGTTAAATTCAGCACCAAAGCAAAATTTACCTGAACCACAAACAGAGGTTTTTTATCAAACTTATACACCAAAATGGGATGAGATTTCGCGCTTAAAACATTGGGCTTATGCCATGAGAGCAGTGAATACTCATATTGTATGGGTGCGTCAGGATAACTGGTCACAAATTTTATCAGATATGGTTTCCCAAAAAAGGTTGAATAATATTTTATTGCCTTTACAAACAAGCCATGGGCAATTGGCTCAGGCTGATTTACAAAAACAATGTCCTGATGTTCAACTATTGTCTTATGAAAAGCCTATTGACGAATGGAAAGAACAATTATTTAGAAAGGTCAATGCCAGTTTGACCGACGTTCGTTGCGGGATTGCTCAAACAGGTACTTTATTACTTTGGCCTGATACCATGCAACCACGAACAATGAGTCTGGTTCCGCCTGTTCACTTTGCACTATTTGATACACAAAACTTATACAGCACTTTTTATGAAGCAATGCACGCTTTGGATATGCAAAACGGCATGCCAACAAATGTTGTATTGGTCTCTGGGCCTTCAAAAACAGCCGATATTCAAATGACTTTAGCGTATGGGGCACATGGGCCAAGAGAGCTGATTGTACTGGCAATTGTGCCAGCACATATTAGTCTTGAAGATTTGGAGGGAACAGTGTAATGAGTAATATGATTCATATATACCCAGATTCCACCAACTTTAAAGATAATGCATACCATGCTGTTCATGATCGCCATTTGCGCCAAAGTTTACGCACGGCTATGGATGACTTAACCAAAAAAAGAGCAGCCAGTTTTGCTAATGAGCAAGAGTTGCAGGATTTAAGGGCTTTAGGTGAACAAATTCGTCAATACTCTTTGGCAAAATTACCTCAGCTATTGGTTCAGTTAGAGGAAAAACTGACTGAAAATGGGGTTAAAGTGCATTGGGCTGAAAATGCTCAACAGGCGTGTGCCATTATTCATCAGTTGATTACCGATAAGCAGGGTAAGCTAATGGTTAAAGGTAAGTCTATGGTGAGTGAAGAAGTTGAGCTAAATCATTATCTTGCTGATCGTGGTATTGATGCTTTAGAAAGCGATATGGGCGAATTTATTGTGCAAATGGCTCAAGAAAAACCAACTCATATTGTCGTGCCTGCTATTCATAAGACCAAACAACAAATTGCCAAGTTGTTTCATGAAAATTTACCTGATGCGCCCTATACAGAAGATGTGGATGAGTTGATTTTAATGGGTAGAAATGCGTTAAGGGATAAATATCTAGAAGCAGACGTAGGTTTATCGGGTGTGAATTTTGCTGTAGCACAAACAGGTACTTTATGTTTGGTCGAGAATGAAGGTAATGGTCGTATGTGTACCACTGTGCCACCTATGCATATTGCCATTACTGGCATTGAAAAAGTGGTTGAGAAGTTAAGTGATGTTTTACCTTTATATAGCTTATTACCACGTTCTGCATTAGGTCAAAATATCACCACGTATTTTAATATGATTTCCAGTCCAAGGCAGGGTGGTGAAAAAGACGGTCCCCAAGAAGTTCATTTGGTTTTATTGGATAATGGTCGCTCCCAAGCATATGCTGATACACAACTGAGAAAAACCTTACAATGCATTCGTTGTGGTGCATGTATGAATCATTGCCCTGTATATGCTCGTATTGGTGGCGCCGCTTATGGTACAACGTACCCTGGCCCTATTGGTGAAATTATTTCTCCTCATTTGTTGGGCTTAGAGGCTACAAAGGATTTACCTACCGCATCTAGTTTATGTGGTGCATGTGCAGAAGTGTGTCCCGTAAAAATTCCGATACCTGAATTATTGATCCGATTAAGAGAAGAAGAGCAGCGCTCTCCTACAGAGGATGTTGTTCATCCATTAAAAGGGCAAGGAGCAGCACGTACATTAAGTGAAACACTTGCATGGCGTACTTTTACTGGTTTATTTGCAGGAGCGAAAGCTTATCGGGTTTTGGGTTTTATGAGTGCTCATTTACGTGGCTTGACACCCAAATATCAAATGGGTTGGACAATAAATCATATTCCTTTAAAGCCAGCGCCTAAAACATTGCATCAGATGTTAAAAGAGAAAGAGAATAAACGATGATGGATATAAATGATATCAGTCCTGAACATATCGCGTTTAAGAACAGTTTAGTTGCCTATTTACCAGAAAAACAAATCTATACTGATCCTTTAAGTCGTTATGCTTATGGTACTGACGCCAGTTTTTATCGCTATATTCCTCAGGTTGTGGTGCGTGCCCATAACGAAACGGAAGTGATGCAAATTATGCGTTTGGCGCAACAGCATAAAGTAGCTGTTACCTTTAGAGCATCTGGTACGTCTTTATCTGGGCAAACTTGCTCGGAGTCTGTGTTGGTTTTATTGGGTGATGGCTTTTTAGATGCCCAAATTCTGGATGATGGAAATAGAATTAAATTAAAACCAATGGTTATTGGTGCACATGCCAATCAACTTTTGGCTCCATTAGGCCGTAAAATTGGTCCAGATCCAGCATCAATCAATACTGCGAGAATAGGGGGGATCGCAGCCAATAACAGCAGTGGTATGTGTTGTGGTACAAAAGAAAACAGTTACCATACATTGTCTGCTATGAGGGTTATTTTACCAGATGTCACTATTTTAGATACCAGTGACGCACAAAGTATTGCATCATTTAAACAAACCCATGCGCTATTATTAAATCAGTTAAAGGCGTTATCTGAGCGTATTAAAAATAACCCTGAGTTGGAACAAAAAGTGCGTTACAAGTATCGCATGAAAAATACGACAGGTTATGGCATCAATGCCTTAATTGATTTTGATGATCCAATTGATATGTTGATTCATTTGATGATTGGTTCTGAAGGTACCTTAGGTTTTATTAGTGAGGTTGTTTACAACACTGTATTTGATTATCCCCATAAAGCTTCTGCTCTAATCTTTTTTGATTCTCTAGATAAATGTTGTCGTGCCGTGACAGCTTTACGTCAACGTGCAACAGTTGATGCAGTTGAACTGCTTGATGGTCCGAGTATTCGTTGTGTCGGGCAGGCAAAGCAAGGATTACCCGAATTTTTTTATTCAGACTGTAGTAATGATTCTGCGTGTTTATTAATTGAAACTAAAGCGCCAGATGACGAGACTTTAAACACGCAAATTGACTTGGTTAATCAAATTGTCTCAGAGTTTGATTATAAAGAGCACAGTCAGTTTTCAAAAGATACTAAAGTGACTGATATGTATTGGAGTGTACGCAAAGGGCTTTTGCCTATTGTTGCGGGGGGGCGTCCTAAAGGCAGTAATGTATTAACTGAAGATGTGGTTTTTCCTATTGAATCTTTAGCTGATGGTGTGCGTACTTTAACACAAATGTTTCAGAAGCATGGTTATACTGAAGGTATGGTCATGGGGCATGCTTTAGAAGGTAATTTACATTTTGTGTTAACCCCGTCTGTTGAAACAACTGAAGAAATAGAGCGTTATAACACTTTTATGCAAGAGCTTGCTCATAAAGTTACGGTTCAATACAATGGTTCTTTAAAAGGAGAGCATGGTACAGGGCGCAATATTGCGCCGTTTGTCCGTGTGGAGTGGGGGGATGATGCTTATCAAATTATGTGTGATCTTAAAACGTTATTTGACCCAGACAATATACTTAACCCTGATGTGATTATCAGTTCAAATGAACGTTTACATTTACAATCATTTAAAAGCATGCCTGTTGCAGATGAATTGATTGATGATTGTATGGAATGTGGTTTTTGTGAGCCTGCTTGTCCCTCAGATGGCTTATCATTAACACCAAGACAAAGAATCACTGTTTATCGTCGTATGGCACAATTAAAACAAGCATCTGTAAGCAATGATGAATTGGCTTATTATGAAGAACATTTTTCTTATCAGGGGATTGATACTTGTGCTGCAACAGGGATGTGTGCAACACGTTGCCCTGTGAGTGTCAATACAGGCGCTTTAATCAAAAAAATCAAGCCAAAAGCAAAATATAATCGCATTTTAGCATTTGCTGAAAATAATATCAGACTGATGAGTTCTTCTGCCAGATTAGGGGTTAGAGCCGTTCATTTGTTTGGTAATGAACGCGTGAATGGTTGGACTAAAAAATTACATAATCAGTTTAAATTTATCCCTATTGTGCCAGAAAATTTGCCTTATCCTGCCAGCAAAGCACCTATTCGTGATTATCATAGTGGTGCTGAACCAGTTGTTTATTTTATTTCTTGTGTGAATCGAACCTTAGCAGAAGAAAATATTAATCATAGTTCTGTGGCGCAACATACAGTTAATTTATTCCATAAAACAGGCTTTAAACCTATTTTTCCAAATAATATGAATAGCTTATGCTGCGGCCAACCATTTGAATCTGCTGGCTCTAATGTGAATGCAGATAGGGCTACAGTTTCATTAAATCAGGCTTTGCTTGATGCTTCTGATGATGGTTTATATCCAATATATTTAGATAATGCACCATGTGCATTGCGTGTCAAAGAGGCGCAAGAAAAAGGCTTAATTGATCAACGTTTAAAAATTTATGATGCTGCCAGCTTTTTAGCACAACAAGTGATGCCAAAGCTCAATATCTCTTATAAATTACCTGAGCTTGCTGTTCATATTCCTTGTTCTGCAAGCAAAATGGGGGTAAGAAAAGAGTTATTGGATTTGGCAAATGCATGCGCAAATAAAGTCAATGTACCAGATATTGCTTGTTGTGGTTTTGCTGGCAGTAAAGGGTTTAGCTATCCTGAGCTTAATCAAAATGGTTTACGTCATCTAAAAGAGGTGCTTCCTAAAAGTTGCCAACATGGTGTATCTATGAGTAAAACATGCCAGATTGGGTTAACAACCCATTCAGGCATGAATTATCAGAGTATAGAAGCGCTGTTGGATCAATGTAGTCAATAAAAATAACCATATTAATTATAAATTAAATAAGAAAACGTAGCATTGTTGCTCATAAATAGGCATACCAATTATCCCTACTATAAGGTATGCCTGCGTTGAGTGTGCAGTTTTTAAGCCATATTTGGCTTGAGTTGTTTGTTCATACACATCATCTAGGAGAAATTTAATGTGGAGTCAAATCTATATGCCTATTGCAGGTAACCTTTGGTTGTCTGCACTTGTTGCCGTAATGCCTATTGTTTTTTTCTTTGTTGCTTTAGCTAAGTTTCGTTTAAAAGGGCATGTTGCAGGAGCCGGTGCTTTATTGATGGCTTTGATTATTGCTATTTTGGTTTATAAAATGCCTGTAAAAATGGCTTTTATGTCTGCGCTTCATGGGTTTTTCTATGGTTTATGGCCGATTGCATGGATTATCGTGACTGCTGTATTTTTATATAAAATTACCGTTAAAACAGGCCAATTTGATATTATTCGTGCATCTGTTTTATCTGTTACAGAAGATCAAAGATTGCAAATTTTACTGGTCGGTTTTGCTTTTGGTGCTTTTTTAGAAGGCGCTGCTGGTTTTGGTGCGCCTGTTGCCATTACTGCTGCTTTATTGGTTGGGCTGGGGTTTAATCCACTTTATGCGGCAGGTTTATGTTTGATTGCCAATACAGCCCCTGTGGCATTCGGTGCAATGGGGGTACCCATCATTGTTGGCGGGCAGGTTTCCGGTTTAGATCCTTATCATATTGGACAGGTTGCAGGCAGACAATTGCCCATTTTATCCATGATCGTACCATTTTGGTTGGTTGCTATGATGGATGGTTTGCGAGGTGTTCGTCAAACTTGGCCTGCTTGTTTGGTTGTTGGGGTGAGTTTTGCGACAACTCAGTTTTTAACAGCTAATTTTATTGGCCCTGAGTTACCCGATATCACTTCTGCATTAGTCAGTTTAGTTTGTTTGTCTGCTTTTTTAAAATTTTGGCAACCTAAAGAGATTTTTACCTTTGCTGGTATGAAAAAGGCAAATAAGCACGTTTTAAAATCAGAATACTCATTAGGACAAATTATAAAAGCGTGGTCTCCTTTTATTATTTTGACTGTATTGGTCAGTATATGGACATTTAAAGGTGTAAAAGAAGTACTGGATTTGGCAACATTAAAGATTATGGTGCCTAATATTCATGAAATGATTATGAAAACAGCACCAATTGCTGACGATAAAACCTATCCAATTATTTATAAATTTAATGTATTAAGTGCAGTTGGTACAGCAATTTTATTATCTGCCATTTTATCGCTTTTTATATTGAAAATGAATATTTCAGAGGCCTTGAAAACATTTGTGCTCACTGTCAATGAATTAAAAATTCCCATCCTTTCTATTGGTGTGGTTTTAGCTTTTGCTTTTGTCGCCAATGATTCAGGCATTTCGTCTACTTTAGCATTGGGATTGGCTGCAACAGGTGGGGCATTTCCATTTTTCTCACCTTTTTTGGGATGGTTGGGTGTTTTTCTGACAGGCTCAGATACATCGTCTAATGCACTATTTGGTTCTTTACAAAGTAATACAGCAAATCAAATCGGTGTTTCTCCTGAGTTATTGGTTGCGGCCAATACAACTGGTGGGGTAACAGGTAAAATGATTTCTCCTCAGTCTATTTCGGTTGCTTGTGCTGCAGTTGGATTGGTTGGAAAAGAGTCAGATTTATTTCGCTTTACCGTAAAACACAGTTTAATTTTTTGTACGTTTGTTGGCGTGATCACTGTTTTGCAAGCATATGTGTTGCCTTGGACATTGGTCTTTTTCCATAAATAAATTTGTTTAATAGCCAGATTAGAAAATAATCTGGCTATTTTTTGCGCAGGCTAAGCAAGATGTTTACTTTTGTCGTATATTTATAAAGTTATTTGATGCCAGTAAACAAATAATATTAATCGGATAAAAAACAAAAATACTGATTCTGATTTGACAGTTTTTATGTTAGAATCAGAAGGTTTGAATCCGTTTTTTTATTTTGTTTTGTGAGCGATAATAAAAGCATAAAAAGGAGGCTGTATGACCGTCCCTGCAATTTTAGTTTTGGCTGACGGCAGTGTTTTTAAAGGTACATCAATTGGTTATGAAGGTGTATGTACTGGCGAAGTGGTATTTAATACAGCCATGACTGGCTATCAAGAAATTCTTACTGATCCTTCTTATACAAAACAACTGGTTACATTAACTTACCCACATATAGGTAATACCGGCGTTAATTCAGAAGATACTGAATCCAACGCCGTTTTTGCATCTGGGTTGATTATTCGTGATTTACCTTTAACATTCAGCAATTTTCGTAGTAATCAAAGCTTATCTGAGTATTTGATTAAAAATAATACAGTTGCTATTGCAGATATTGATACACGTCGTTTGACACGTATCTTACGTAATAAAGGTGCGCAAGCTGGCTGTATTATGGCTGGTCAAATAGATGAGCAAAAAGCTTTAGCGTTAGCCAAAAGTTTTGGTTCTATGGCAGGTCAGGATTTGGCTAAGGTGGTTAGTTGTAAAGAACCATATGCTTGGCAAATTGGGCAATGGCGTCTAGGACAAGGTTACTCATTAAAACTAGAACCCCAATATCATGTTGTGGCTTATGATTTTGGAGTGAAACACAATATTTTAAGAATGTTAGCTGAAAGAGGGTGCAAATTGACTGTTGTGCCTGCTCAGACATCTGCTGAAGAGGTATTAAGTCTAAAACCTGATGGTGTCTTTTTATCAAATGGACCTGGTGATCCAGAGCCATGTGATTATGCAATTAAGAGTATTAAAACATTGTTGGCAACAAAAATTCCTTTATTTGGTATTTGTTTGGGGCATCAGTTATTAGGGCTAGCCGTTGGTGCACAGACCAGAAAAATGAAGTTTGGGCATCATGGGGCAAACCATCCTGTTAAAGATTTACGTACAAATCAAGTGATGATTACCAGCCAAAACCATGGCTTTGAAGTAGATGAAAATAGCTTGCCTGATTATGTGAAGATCACTCATCGTTCTTTGTTTGATCATTCTGTTCAAGGAATTGAGTTAACCAATCAAGCTGCATTTTCCTTTCAAGGACATCCAGAAGCCAGCCCCGGTCCACATGATGTTGCTTATTTGTTTGACCAATTTGTTGTGGCAATGAAAACACATAAAGGTTGATTTTTAATCAATCAAATTTAAATTAGAATTTGGGAAAGGTTGGGTTGTGTGTTTGGGATCACCAATATTTATGCCTATGTTTTAGGTGTGGTTGCGGTTATTTTATTGCCCGGGCCCAATTCAATTTTTTGTTTAACGATAGCCGTAAAACAAGGCGTAAAAGATGGCTATAAGGTTGCATTAAGTATATTGGTCGGCGATGGTATATTGATTTTATGTTCAGTTGTTGGAGCCGCTTCCATTCTTAAAAGTATGCCGTCTTTGTTTATTTTGTTGAAATGTTTAGGGGCGCTATATTTAGGTTATTTAGGCATTAATATGATTTTAGCCGCACTTAGGCGCTACTTTAAACCTAAAAGTATTACGGTTGATGTAACTGAAACATCAGTTTATGTGAAGAAGCCTTTTTTTAAAGGTCTATCCATTAGCCTGATGAATCCAAAAGCCATTTTGTTTTTTTTGTCCTTTTTTGTTACCTTCGTGGATCCTTCCTATCCACATCCTGTTGTGACATTTTTGATTTTAGCGTTGATTTTACAAACATGTAGTTTTTGCTATTTGAGTGTATTGATTTTTTTAGGAAGAAAATTGGTTCGATGGTTTGGGCAACATCAAAAAGTATCCGATATTGCCACAGCATGTGTAGGGTGTTTATTTATAGGGTTTGGTGCCACATTATTGTTTGCTACCTTATAACAGTAATTATTCAGTTCAATTTATTAAGATTAATGAGAAGAAAATGCCAAAACGTACAGATTTGAAATCCATATTGATTATTGGTGCAGGGCCTATTGTGATCGGTCAGGCATGCGAGTTTGATTATTCAGGTGCACAAGCATGTAAAGCTTTGCGAGAAGAAGGTTATCGAGTCATCTTAGTCAATTCAAATCCAGCTACCATTATGACTGACCCAGAAATGGCAGATGTTACTTATATAGAACCTATTCGCTGGCAAACAGTGGCTAAAATCATTGCAAAAGAAAAACCAGATGCCATTTTACCCACAATGGGCGGGCAAACTGCTTTAAATTGTGCTTTAGATTTAGCCAGAAATGGCGTGCTAGAAGAACATGGTGTTGAGTTGATTGGTGCCACGGAAGATGCGATTGATAAAGCAGAGGATCGTGGTCGTTTTAAAGAAGCGATGGCAAAAATTGGCCTTAATTGCCCTCAATCAGTTGTTGTTCATAGCATGGATGAGGCATTGGTTGCTCAGGCACAGATTGGTTTCCCCACGTTAATTCGTCCTTCTTTTACTATGGGCGGCTCTGGTGGGGGTATTGCATATAATAAAGATGAATTTTTGGCTATTTGTGAACGTGGGTTTGACGCTTCTCCAACGCATGAACTGTTGATTGAGCAATCCGTATTGGGTTGGAAAGAGTATGAAATGGAAGTGGTTCGCGATAGAGCGGATAACGCCATTATTATTTGTTCCATTGAAAATTTTGATCCTATGGGGGTTCATACAGGGGACTCTATTACTGTCGCGCCAGCTCAAACACTAACCGATAAAGAATATCAATTAATGCGTAATGCTTCTTTGGCTGTGTTGCGGGAAATTGGCGTGGATACAGGGGGTTCTAATGTTCAATTTGCCGTTAATCCAGAAAATGGTGAGATGATTGTCATTGAAATGAACCCAAGGGTGAGCCGTTCTTCAGCATTAGCTTCTAAAGCAACGGGTTTCCCTATTGCCAAAGTTGCGGCTAAATTGGCGGTTGGTTTTACTTTAGATGAATTAAAAAATGATATTACTGGTGGCAAAACCCCTGCTTCATTTGAACCATCCATTGATTATGTGGTCACCAAAATTCCACGTTTTGCGTTTGAGAAATTTCCTCAGGCAGATGATCGTTTAACCACTCAAATGAAATCTGTAGGTGAGGTTATGGCGATGGGTAGGACCTTGCAAGAGTCTATGCAAAAAGCTTTACGTGGTTTGGAAACGGGCTTGTGTGGTTTTAACCCTAAAAGTAACCATTTAGAAACGATTCAGCAAGAGCTTTCTAGCCCAGGGCCAGAACGTATTTTATTTGTGGCAGATGCCTTTAGGTGTGGCATGACACAAGAAGAAGTCTTTAACTATTCAAAAATAGACCCATGGTTTTTGGCTCAAGTTGAAGACATTGTTAAAGAAGAACAGAAAGTCCAACAAGGTTCCTTATCCGAGTTAGGGTATGATGATTTACGTCGTTTAAAACGCAAAGGTTTTTCTGACATTAGATTGTCACAGTTATTGAATGTCACTGAAAAAGAAATGCGAGATCATCGTCATCAATTAAATTTACATCCTGTGTATAAACGAGTCGATACTTGTGCAGCAGAATTTGTAACAGATACTGCGTACCTTTATTCAACTTATGAAGAGGAGTGCGAGGCTTTACCATCTAATCAAGAAAAAATCATGATTTTAGGCGGTGGTCCCAACCGTATTGGTCAGGGGATCGAGTTTGACTATTGTTGTGTTCATGCTGCTTTAGCTTTGCGAGACGCAGGTTTTGAAACCATTATGGTCAATTGCAACCCAGAGACAGTGTCGACAGATTTTGATACATCAGATCGCTTGTATTTTGAACCTTTAACCCTAGAAGATGTATTAGAGATTGTTCATATAGAAAAACCTAAAGGGGTAATTGTTCATTATGGTGGTCAAACACCATTGAAATTGGCTAAAGCATTAGAAGCAAATGGTGTGCCTATTATTGGTACAAGCCCAGACAGTATTGATATGGCCGAAGACAGAGAGCGTTTTCAAGCGTTGTTAAATCAATTAGGTTTACAACAACCCCCAAATCGTACAGCGCGTACCCCTGAGGATGCTTTACGTTTAGCCGAGGAAATTGGCTATCCTTTGGTTGTTCGTCCTTCTTATGTGTTGGGGGGGCGAGCAATGGAAATTGTGCATGAATCATCAGATTTAGAGCGTTATATGAGGGAAGCTGTACAAGTTTCTCATGATAGCCCTGTTTTATTAGATCACTTTTTAAATAATGCGATTGAAGTAGATGTTGACTGTTTAAGTGATGGAGAACAGGTCATTCTTGGTGGCATTATGCAACATATTGAGCAGGCTGGTATTCATAGTGGGGACTCTGCTTGTTCTTTACCACCATATTCCTTAACGCAAACTGAACAAGATGAAATTCGTCGGCAAACTGTTGCTATGGCTAAAGCCTTAAAAGTTGTTGGTTTAATGAATGTGCAGTTTGCGTTACAAGAAGATAAGCTTTATGTGTTAGAGGTGAATCCTCGTGCTTCTCGCACGGCACCCTTTGTCAGTAAAGCAACTGGACGCCCTTTAGCTAAAATAGGTGCTTTGTGTATGGCGGGTATTGGTTTGGCTGAGCAAGGGGTTACAGCTGAGCTGACACCTTCTTATTATTCTGTAAAAGAGGCTGTTTTCCCATTTATTAAATTCCCTGGTGTGGATACTATTTTAGGGCCAGAAATGCGCTCTACTGGTGAAGTAATGGGCGTTGGTAATAGTTTTGCAGAAGCATTTTTAAAAGCCGAGTTAGGTGCTGGAGAAAACTTACCCAAAATAGGTACTGCATTTTTGTCGGTTAAAAACAGTGATAAACTGCGTGCCGTTAATGTTGCTAAGCAACTTTTAGATTTTGGGTATAAAGTTTATGCTACAAGAGGAACGGTTGCTTTCTTAAAAGAGCATGGTGTTGAAGTAGAAAGCATTAATAAAGTGAAAGAAGGTCGGCCTCATATTGTTGATGCCATTAAAAATGCTGAAATTGATTTGGTGATTAATACTGTAGATGAACGCCGTCAGGCTGTTTTAGATAGTCATTCAATCCGACATAGCGCGTTACAAGCACGGATTCCCGTTTATACTACTTTGTCTGGTGCTGAAGCTGTGTGTGAAGGCATTAAGAGCATTGATCACACTCAAGTGTATTCTTTGCAAGAGTTACATCAGAAAAATTAAATATTAGAGAAAACAAAAAATAGGTTTAAAGCTGTTTGCTGAAACCTATTTTTTATTGATGGCTATTATTAATTTTTTTGAGTAGTTGCTTTAAAAGAGCTCAGTTTTTAAAAAATAAAATAAAATTTAAATAATTATTTTCCCTTTGTTTTTAGTATATTAAACAAAAAATATACTGATACCTATGTTCAGATTATAGGAAAATTGCTGCCAAAAAATGCTGACTCGGGTATCATAAGGGAATTTTTAGCGTTGGGTACCAATACTTATGAAGCAAGTTTATCTAGATTTTGAACAACCCATTGCGGAGCTTGAAAATAAAATAGAAGAGCTGCGTTATGTACAAGGTGATTCGGTTTTAGATATTTCTGAAGAAATTGCTCGGTTACAGAAAAAAAGTCAGGAATTAACAAAATCAGTATTCAGTAAATTGACACCGTGGCAGGTCTCTCAAGTGTCTCGTCATGCTTGTCGTCCTTATACTCAAGATTATATAGATAATATTTTTACAGATTTTGAAGAGTTGCATGGTGATCGGCATTATGCTGATGATCATGCCATTATTGGTGGGATCGGCCGTTTTTATGGGCAAAGTGTGGTGGTAATTGGGCATCAAAAAGGCAGAGACACTAAAGAAAAAATTAGACGTAATTTTGGTATGCCAAGGCCAGAAGGTTATCGAAAAGCTTTAAGATTAATGAAGCTTGCTGAAAAATTTAAAATGCCTGTTTTTACTTTTATTGATACACCAGGGGCTTATCCTGGTATTGGTGCAGAAGAAAGAGGGCAATCTGAGGCAATTGGGCGTAATTTATATGAAATGACCAGTTTGAAAGTGCCTGTTATTTGTACCGTAATTGGTGAAGGTGGCTCAGGTGGTGCGCTTGCCATTGCTGTTGGTGATTATGTCAATATGTTGCAATACGCAACCTATTCAGTGATTTCTCCTGAAGGCTGTGCATCTATTTTATGGAAAACAGCAGAAAAAGCATCTGATGCCGCTGAAGCTTTGGGTATCACTGCAGCAAAATCAAAAAGCCTTGGCTTGATTGATCGTGTTATTCCTGAACCTTTAGGCGGTGCTCATCGTGATTATCCAACAATGATGAGTACCATGAAACGTATTTTAAATGAACAACTCAAAGATGTTCAAAGTCAGCATATAGGCCAATTACTCACCAGACGTTTTGATCGTATCATGGCTTATGGCAGCTATTCAGAAAAATGATCATTTAAAAAAAATTGTTAAGACAAACTGGCTATCATTATTTGCTAATCATCAAAAACCAGTGGTTGAAGTTGGGTTAAGTGGTGGTGTAGATTCAGTTGTCTTAACTCATATTTTGTTTTCTTTGGCTGAAGAGTTAAATATTCAGTTGCAGGCTGTTTATGTTCATCATGGTCTAAGTCAATTTGCCGATGAGTGGGCCAATTTTTGCGCACAGTTTTGTGCAAAATTAGGCATTAGACTACACATACAAAAAGTTTTTGTTGATCAAAAAAGCACTTTAGGCGTTGAAGCTGAAGCGAGAAAACAACGTTATCGGGTATATCAACAAAGTAAAGCAAACATTATTGCATTGGCTCATCACCAAGATGATCAAATAGAAACCGTTTTGTTACAGCTATTTCGTGGCGGTGGTGTACATGCATTAGCAGGCATGCCATCCTCTAGGCTTTTGCAAAATAAATCCATTTGGCGACCATTGTTGTCTGTTTCTAAAAAACAATTGGTTGAATATGCAAATCATCATGATTTAAAACATGTTGAAGATGATAGTAATGCTTCATTAATGTATCGTCGTAACTGGGTCCGATCAGAAGTTCTACCATTATTAAGAAATCATGTGGCTGATATTGATCAGCATATTGTAAGAAGCAATTATTTGATGCAACAAAGTAGTCAAATTTTAGATGAGGTCATTGAACAGGATTTGGCGCAAGTTTCAGTAGATGGGTATTTTGATTGTTTAAAATGGGATCTTTTGACTGCTCCAAGAAAAAACTTAGTTTTATTGCATTTTGTTCAGACAGAACAATTGGGTAATCCTTCTCCAGAAAGCTTGATTCATTTTAGTGAGCAATTAAAGGTAACAGATCCATCAACACAGTTATTATGGCAATTACCACACGGGCAAGTTTATGCTTATAAAAAACGTTTATATATTGAAAAAAAGTATTCTCAGCCTATAGAACCTTTATGGATTAATCATATTAAGCCACAAATATTTGAAAATGGTACTTTATTGTGGATTCCTCATCATCAAGGGATCAGTAAAAAGCTAATTGATCAGGGTGTATGGCTTTGTTCAAGAGCCAGTGGTGAGAAAATTCAGTTAAAGGTAGGGCATAAAAAGGTGAAAACCATTTTACAGGAGCAGCATTTTCCGCCTTTTTTGAAAAAATATTGGCCATTGATCTTTAATGCACAAAAAACAGAATGTTTGGCGATTGTGAGTGTTGTTTGTAGACAAGATGAAGCACAAGAAACATATTTTCCTATTTGGGTGGAACTAAAAAGCGAATTTAAGTTCAAATAACGAAAACAAGAAGATAAAGTAAATTGTGTATCATCTGGGTGGTATCTGCTATCATGCAGAGGGATGAAACGCTTGGGGAATAAGAATATGACTGATCGAAATGTCGATCAATTGCTGGTAGAGCGTGCACAACAAGGAGAGCAAAAAGCATTTGAGTTGCTGGTGGTTAAATATCAGCGCCGTTTGGCTCGCTTGCTTAGTCGGTTGATTAAAGATGAAAATGAAGTAGAAGATATTACTCAAGAAACATTTATTAAAGCTTATAGAGCATTACCTTCTTTTCGTGGTGACAGTGCCTTTTATACATGGTTGTATAGAATAGGTATTAATACTGCAAAGAATTATTTGGTGGAAAGGGGCAGAAGGCCGTTTACCTCGTCTATGTATGCAGAAAATGATGAGGGTGATTCAGTCGATATGGTCGCGCAGTTACCTGATGAGCACACACCAGAAACAGAATTGATGGGTAAACAAATTCTTGAGACAGTTGAAAATGCAGTATCTCTATTACCTGAGGACTTAAAAATGGCCATTGTATTAAGAGAGCTTGATGGTTTATCTTATGAAGAGATTGCTGAGGTGATGGAGTGTCCAATTGGTACCGTACGTTCAAGGATTTTTCGTGCGCGTGATGCGATTGCAAAAAATTTACGCCCGCTTTTAGATACTAACGGAGACAGTCGATGGTAGATTTAAACAAGAATACAGATGAATATGTTTCTGCATTGTTTGATGACGCTTTAACTGAGGAAGAAGCTCAGCAGGTTATTGATATTTTGTTGCAGGATGAATCGGCACAAAAGCGTTGGCAACAGGCTGTATTAATTTGCGATACAGTAAAATCAGCAAAGGAGCCTGCATTATCAGGCTTAGATGTGTCTGAATCTGTAATGGCTAAGCTAAACCAACAAGATTTAATGATTGCTGCTCGCGATATTGTCACAAAGGAAGCGTTGCGAGTGAATAAAAACGCTGCCAATCAGATTTTTCGCTTTATTGGTGCTGCAGCAAGTGTCATGTTGGTTTGTACCGCTGTTTGGAATTTTTGGCCTACTGCTTCTGAAATACCAACAGTGGGTGGGGTAGCAATATCTGAGGGTAATATTTCTGCCAGTGGTGAGATACCTGTTGATGCTGTTGTATTGAGAGAAACAGACGAAGAGTTACAGCAACGACAAAAGGAAATTGGTGAGCATTATTTACAAGAGCATCAAGATGCATTATTGACGGTTTTGGATAGTGGCACTTAATTTTATAGAAGATTTATCATTATTTAGCGAATAGGTATCATGTTTTCGAAGTATATTGTGGGTGTACTGGCTGTTTTTTTTGTTCAAGTAGTTTATGCATCAGATTGGGACGAATTAAAACATTTAAATCAATCAGGATCAAAAGAGCATTTTTCAGGTTCTTATATCAGTCAATTAGATGGTAGAGTTGGGAGTTTTAGAATAGACCATGCGCTCTTTGCTGGTATTGAGTTTGATAAAAGGGTGGCCACCAGCGGTTTAGAAAGAGAACTGATTAAAAAAGGCGATACTATTCGTATTTATGCGCAATCTGCACCAGCATTTGAAGCTGCTCGGATTGATCATCTACGGGCTTTTCCATTTGTCTTACCTAAGGATATGACTCATTTGAGTAAGTCTTATAATTTGAAGAACAATGGTTTGGATAGAGTGGCAGGCAGAGAATGCCAAAAGTATATTGTTCAGGCAAAAGATCGTTCAAAGTATAACCAACGTTTGTGTGTCGATAAACAGACAGGTGTGACATTAAGACAAGAAATTTATTTTAATAATAAGCCAATAGAAGTACAGAGTTTTTCTGAAATAACATTTAAATCTATACCAAAAGCAAGGTTTAATGGTAATAAAAAACTTAAATTATGGAATGAACGTGCGATTTCACCCATCAGTATCAGTGGTGGTTACAAAAGTTTAAGTAAGTCATCTGAGCCAATATTAAAAGGTTTGCCAGAAGGTTTTTCGGTGATTGGTGAAAAAGCAGGGAGCAACAGGAAAGATAAAAGCGCTAAACACTATATTTTAACTGATGGTTTAATACAATTGTCCTTATTCGTTGAGCCAGCACAAAATAGTTACTTTTCCGAATTAAGTGGTGGTAAAACCCAAGCTTATAGTTTAAATGGAGCACTATCTATTGCTTCTTTGAATAAAGGTATCTATCGATTAACTATTCTTGGTTTCATGCCTCCTCAAAGTTTGCGCTCAATACTCAATACCGTTTCAACAGTAAAATAAGGTAGATTTTTTAAGTAAATACTTCATTTAAAACCCTTTGTTTGCATATCAAGGGGTTTAGATTTTGTGCCTAAATCACAAAATCAACTAAGTCCTTTTCAACAAACACATTGACTGATTTTGGTTTTAAGTAAATGGTATCTCCTAATATAAAGCGTTCTTTTGAGTATTTCTCCTGACTAATAATGGTTTCAATGGGCTTTTCCTCCCCAGTAACGATGGCTTCTATTCTGACAATTGGGCCTGCTGCGTGTAAATGACAAACTGTTGCAGGAATAAAACCTGTTTGTGCTGTGCTAGACAGTTCAATTTCATGAGGGCGCACATAAGCAATAGCATCTTGGTCTACCCAATTGCCTTCTTGTGGAAAGTCATGAGTATAGTCACTAATCCATAATTTCCCTTTTTCTAAACGGCCATGGAAAACATTAACGTCTCCCAAAAATTGGGTTACAAAGGGTGTTTGTGGATGTTGATAAATATTGGTAGGTGTATCTGCTTGTTCAATATGGCCGTGATTCATCACCACAACACGGTCTGCCACTTCTAGGGCTTCATCTTGATCATGCGTTACAAAAATACTGGTTACATTAATTTCATGATGTAAATTACGTAGCCAACGACGTAAATCTTTTCTAACCTTTGCATCTAAGGCACCAAAAGGTTCATCCAGCAATAATACCTTCGGTTCCACTGCAAGTGAGCGAGCCAATGCAATTCGTTGGCGTTGTCCTCCAGATAATTGGTTGGGGTAAGCTTTTGCTAACCAGTCCAGCTGCACAAGCTTGAGTAAATTCATGACTTTTTCTTGTATCTCTTCTTTACTTTTGCGTTTGGAACGAGGCATAACTTGTAAACCAAAAGCAACATTATCAAAGACATTCATGTGTCGAAAAAGGGCATAATGTTGAAAAACAAAACCAACTCCCCGATCAGAAACATGTTTTTGGGTGACATTATTTTGATCAAATAATATATTGCCTGAATCAGGTTTCTCTAAACCGGCAATGATTCTTAATAGGGTTGTTTTTCCACAGCCACTTGGCCCTAATAAGGCGATTAGCTCGCCATCATGAATATCCAGATTAATATTATTTAAGGCTTGAAATGAGCCAAAGTGTTTATTTAAATTTGATATTTTAATGTTCATGATGGTTTCCTTTTAAGCGAACCCAATTTAAAGTTTGCTCACTTTGATTGAATATTTTTTCTCGTTTTTCTGATTCTTTTTGTTTTTTTTCTTGCCAATAAGTGGCCAGAGTTTGTGCAGCTAAAGTCAGTAAAGCCAATAAGGCCAATAAGGTGGCACAAGCAAAAGCACCAATAAAGTTATACTCGTTATAAAGAATTTCAACATGCAATGGAATGGTGTTGGTTTCACCTCTAATATGACCACTGACCACACTGACCGCGCCAAACTCTCCCATCGCTCGGGCATTGGTTAAAATAATGCCATAAATCAGAGCCCATTTAATATTGGGTAAAGTGACACGCCAAAACATTTGCCAAGCAGATGCACCTAATACTAAGGCTGCTTGCTCTTCATCTGAGCCTTGTGATTGCATCAAAGGAATAAGTTCTCTGGCAATAAAGGGAAAGGTGACAAAAGCCGTTGCTAAAATAATACCTGGTACAGCAAAAATAATTTGAATACCATGATTTTCTAAATATCCACCAATGACACTATTACTGCCAAAAAGAAGCATATACATTAAACCCGCAACAACTGGGGAAACCGAAAAAGGTAAGTCGATAAAGGTGGTCAGAAGCGCTTTACCTTTAAAATCAAAACGGGCAATAACCCAAGCAATAGCAATACCAAAGAAAATATTTAAGGGTAAAATAATAGCAGCCGTGATCAAGGTAAGTTTGATTGCTGCTAGTGCTTCTTCATCAATTAAAGAAGCTGCAAATAAAGCCCAGCCTTCCTTTAAAGCTTCATAAAAAATCGCGATTAAAGGAATGATCAATACAATGAAAATGAAAATGAGCATGATGCCAATGAGCAATGCTCGCACAAAACGTGGTTCTGTATTGGTTTTGTTTTGTTGTATGGACTGCATTATTTGATCCCCAATTTGCGATTTAAATGCCATTGCAATAAATTAATAAAAAACAAAATCACAAATGAAATGACCAACATTAATAAGGCAACGGCAGAAGCGCCGACGGTGTCATATTGGTCAAGTTTAGAGATGATGATTAAGGGCGCAATTTCTGAAACTAATGGAATATTTCCTGCAATAAAAATAACGGAACCAAACTCTCCTGTCGCTCGGGCAAAACCCATGCCAGCACCTGTTAATAGAGCAGGTAATAAAGAAGGAATAATAATTTTTCGAATCACAGTAAAACGGGAGGCTCCTAATGAGCTGGCGGCTTCTTCTAATTCAGGTTCTAACTCAGCTAAAACAGGTTGTAAACTGCGTACAGTAAAGGGAAGGCTGACAAATACTAAGGCAATCCATATCCCTATTGGTTTAAATGCAATTTCAATTCCATCTGGTTGAAAAAATTGCCCAATCATTCCATCGGGGGCAAAAAACTGCCCAATCCAACCATTTGGTGCATAAAGTGTTGCCAAAGCAATCCCTGCTACTGCAGTTGGTAAGGCAAAAGGCAAATCAATCAGTGCATTGATCATGGTTTTACCAAAGAATTGATAACGTACTAAAACCCAAGCAATCAAAAAACCAAATAATGCATTGACTACTGTTGCCCAAAAGGCCATTTTAAAAGAAAGCTTAATTGAAGCAATGACCCGTTCATCACTGATTGTACTGTAAAAATCAGCGAGGCTCATTTCACTCACATTTAGTGCCAACATAACAAATGGCAATAGCACCATTAATGTGAGCCAAGCAACAGACATACCCAGTCCAATATTGAATCCAGGTAAGACTGAGTGAGATTTTAAAAGAGACATAAACACCCATTTCCCATTTGTTTAGAACAGTTTTTTAAAGTAGCTATTTTTATATTATTTTTTGTATATTTGATCGAATACGCCACCATCAGCGAAGTGTTTTTTCATAATATTATCCCAGTTGCCAAATAAACTTTCTGCTCTGAAGGTGTTAATCTTAGGGAATTGTTTACTGTATTTTTGGGCAATTTTGGCATTTTGTGGGCGGAGAAAATTTTTTGCTGCCAACTCTTGCGCAGGTTCACTCCATAGGTATTTCAAATAAGCCTCTGCTGCTTTTTGAGTCCCTTTTTTTGTTACAACTTTATCAACTACTGCAACAGGATTTTCCGCGCTAATAGAAAGTTTAGGATACACTACTTGAAAACTGCCACGACCAAATTCGCGCGCAACCATTTCCGCTTCATTTTCGAAAGTAATCAATACATCGCCCACTTTTCTTTGCATAAAGGTAGTGGTGGCTGCTCTGCCTCCAGCATCAAGTATGGGCACATTATTAAATAGATTTTTTACAAAGGTTTTTGCTTGAGCATCATTGTTTCCATTGGTTTTTAATGCTTGCCCATAAGCAGCTAAATAAGCATAACGACCATTTCCAGATGTTTTAGGGTTGGCAATAATTACCTTGACCCCATTTTTTGTTAAATCTGCCCAATCTTGAATATTTTTAGGGTTCCCTTTTCTTACCAGAAAAACAGTTGTGGATGTGAAGGGAACGGCATTGTTGGGTAAGCGAGAGGCCCAATTTTTAGCGATTAATCCTTTTGTGACCAGAAAATCAATATCACTTGCCTGATTCATGGTGACAACATCTGCCTGTAAACCACCAGAAACAGCCAGAACTTGTTTGCTGGAACCGCCATGGGATTGTTGAATGGCTATTTTTTCTTTATTGTTAGCCTGATAACTTTTGACAAAAAGAGGGTTATAGTCTTTGTAAAAATCACGCATCACATCATATGAAACATTAAGCAGTTTTGTGTCAGCCATAGCTTGGCTTGATAATAAAGCACTACTCAAAGTAAAGGTTATCAGTAATTTCTTGAAGGAAATCATTTTGTTTTCTCCAGTATATAAAAATGGTTATTTGTTTTTTTGTTGATAAATTTGATCAAATAGTGCACCAGTTGCAAAATGTTGTTTGTTTACATTTTCCCAACTACCAAATATTTCAGTCACACCATAAAGTTTGATTTGAGGAAACTGATTTTTATATTTTTGAGCAATTTTTGGGTTATTGGGTCTAAAGTAGTATTTTGCTGCCAGCTCTTGAGCGGGTTCACTCCATAAATAATTTAAGTATTCATGTGCTGCTGAGGTGGTTTTTCTCTTATCTGTCACAGCAGTAACAACAGCAACAGGGGCTTCTGTTCTAAGGCTGATGTTAGGATAGACAACTTCAAATTTACCTTTTCCTAACTGATTAGCCACAACTTTTGCTTCACTTTCTGGTGTAATGAGTACATCACCTAAATTTCGTTGAATGAAACTAATGGTAGCGCCACGGGCACCAGCATCTAAGACAGGAATATGTTGATACAGTGCTTTAACATAGTTTTTTGCCTGTGTTTCGTTGCCACCTTTTTTCTTTAAAGCATTTGTCCATGCTGCTAAATAAGCATAACGTCCATTGCCTGACGTTTTTGGATTAGGGGCAATCACACTGACATTGTTTTTGATTAAATCATCCCAGTCTTTGATATTTTTTGGATTCCCCTTTCTAACTAAGAAAACAGTTGCAGAGCTAAAAGGATTACTTTGATTAGGATATTCACTGACCCAGTTTTTTTTCACTAAATTTTTGCTGAGTAATAAATTAATGTCACTGGCTTGATTCATCGTAACCACATCAGCTTGTAATCCACCTAAAACACTCATTGCCTGTTTACTTGAACCACCATGGGATTGCCGTATAGAAATTGGTTGCTTGGTTTTGGATTGATAGTATTGTTCAAATAGAGGGTTATAAGCTTTATAGAAGTCTCTGGTAACATCATATGAAACATTCATTAGGTTTGTTGTTTGGGCAAAAGCCATAGATGCAGCTAATAAAGATCCTACTAAAATACCACGACTGATTACAGCATGTTTTAGGTTTTTCATGATCATAGCTCTTTTGATATGTGTGTTAATGTATTTGTACTATAGCGATTTTTTTATAGAAAAATAAATAATGATTTTTTGTTTTTAAATAACTATTGGTTATTTTGATTTATATAACAAAATGGAATTTATAATAAATAATTTATTTCTTTTTGGTTTATGTGAAAAGACTATAATTTTTTACTGTTTATTTTGAATACAACATAACATACATAAAGAGAAGAAGACATGTCATTGATATCACCTCATGCAAGCAAACAGTTACATCCACTTCGGGTACCTGATCATTTATTAACTGAACGTATTATTTATGCACAAACATTGCCTTCAATTACATTAAATAGCCGAGAAAATGGTGATTTAATCATGTTGGGGCTGGGGGGCTTTACACCTTTAGAAGGTTTTATGGGACAAAAGGACTGGCAAAATGTTTGCCAGAATATGCATTTACAAAATGGGGTGTTTTGGCCGTTACCCATTACTGTTTCTGTGAGTGAGGTTTTTGCTCAAAGCATTCAGGAGGGGCAAGATGTTGCATTAAAAAGCCCAACTGGGCAGTTGGTTGGTCTTTTAAATATAAGCAGTATTTATCAACCAGATAAAGCTTTTGAGGCTCAAAGTGTTTATGGTACACAAGATATTACTCATCCAGGGGTGGCTGTTTTAATGGGGCAAGGGCCTGTTAATTTAGGGGGTAAAGTTGAGGTATTTGGAGATAATGGGTTTAAGCAGCATTTTGGTCATCATGCTTTAACCCCTCAGCAAACCCGAGACTTATTTTCTGAGCTAGGATGGCAAAAAATAGCTGCTTTCCAAACACGTAATCCAATGCATCGTTCACATGAGTATTTGGTGAAAACAGTACTGGAGCTTTTTGATGGGGTTTTGATCCATTCTCTTTTGGGGCATTTAAAAGAGGGTGATGTCCCTGCCGATATCCGAGTGCAGGCAATTGATGCATTGATTAAAAACTATTTTGTCCCTAATACGGTTGTACATTCTGGTTATCCTTTGGATATGCGTTATGCTGGGCCAAAAGAAGCTTTGTTACATGCTTTATTTCGGCAAAACTATGGTTGTACTCATTTAATTGTTGGACGAGATCATGCAGGGGTTGGTGATTTTTATTCAGCTTTTGCCGCTCAAGAAATTTTTGACAAATTAAATGAAGATGATCTACTCATTAAACCAATCAAAATTGATTGGACTTTTTATTGTCATAGTTGTGGCAGTATGGCATCAACCAAAACTTGTCCACATGATGCCAAACATAGAGAACTTATTTCTGGTACAGAAGTACGTCGTCGTTTAAAAGCAAAAGAAACACTACCTGCAACGTTCAGCCGTCCAGAAGTGGTTGAACAACTATATAAATGGGTTAATTAGGAGAGCGTAATGAATTTAGTATCACTAAATCAAGATTTACAAGGAAAAACACCGGAGCAAATTATTGAATGGGGTATTGGTCAGGGTAAAAGCATGATTAGCACACATTTTGGTCCTTATGAAGCGGTACTGTTACATATGGTGACAAAGCTTAAACCTGATATTGACGTAGTATGGGTAGATAATGGGTTTTCCAGTAATGCAACTTATCGATTTGCCAATCAATTAATTGAACAATTAAAATTAAATGTACATATTTTTGCCCCTAGTCGTACCAGTGCTTATTTAAATATACGCTATGGTGGACTTCCTGAATTAGATACGCCAGAACATGATGAATTTACCCAGTTTTTAAAAATAGAACCCTTTAATCGAGCACTGGCAACATTAAATCCCCATATTTGGTTTACTGCCTTGAGGAAAGAACAGTCTGCTTTGAGGCAAGGTTTAGAGGTTGCCACAGAAGCAGGAGACAATTTAATTAAAGTGTCTCCAATATTAGATTGGACAGAGCAAGATATGCGGGATTATCTTACAAAGCATCATTTACCAAATGAGTTGGATTATTATGATCCCACAAAAGGCCCTCAAGGCAGAGAATGTGGTTTACATAAAGTCAAATTTTAAATAAAAACCATGAAAAAGCTGAATGATCTGAATTCAGCTTTTTTAAAGCATATTAAGGCTTTGATATAAAAAAATAAAAATGATTGCTGACTCATAAGCGGTCTCTTCTTGAGTTTGATTACCTGTATGACCACCATTTTCGCCTATATACAATAAAGCTTGTTGTCCTAGTTCTTTTAATGCGCAATAAAAAGAGATTGCATGAGATGGGTGAACACGGTCATCAGATAAACTGGTGGTCAGTAAAATAGGGGGATATTGAATACCTGATTGTAATTGATGCAGGGGGGATAGCTCAGCTAAAGCTTCGTATTCTTCTGGGTTGTTTGGATCCCCATATTCGGCAATCCAACTCATTCCTGCTGCAAGTTTATGGTAATGCAGCATATCCGTTAAAGGATTTTCACATACAACGGCAGCCATTTTTTCTGGTGAGCGAACGAATGCGCTGGCAACAAGTAAGCCGCCATTACTGCCTCCTTGTAAAGCTATTTTTTCAGGAGTACTTTTTTTTGTGTCAACCAGATGGTCAACAACAGCTAATAAGTCATCAATGCTTTTGAATTTATTTGTTTTTTGTGCAGCTTGATGCCAATCTGGCCCATATTCACCACCACCTCGTACATTGGCAACAACAAAAGAGCCTCCTTTTTGTAACCAGTATTGACCAAATATACCTAGGTAATTTGGCAATTCTGGCATGTTAAATCCACCATAAACATAAATTAATGTGGGTGTTTGAGGCGTGGCTGTACTTCCGATCCAAAAGTAAGGAATACTTGTCCCATCTTTACTTTGGGCAAAATATTGCTCTGTTTTAAAAGAAGATGCATCAAAGGCTTTAGGTGCTTTTCTAATAATGCTGATTTCGTTATGGTTTAGATCAAGTGCGAATAATGTGATAGGGGTCAGAAAATCATTATAGGCAAGATACAGCAAATTACCTCCCCAAGGCTGATCAATAATTTCTAATGTGCCCTGTGGTAAAGAAGGTAGGGGATGTTCGTGCCATATATGATCAGACCAATGCCATGCTTTTAGCTGGCTTTTAACTTGAGCAAGAAAATGCAATATAATGAAATGACGGGTCGTTTCAATACATTCTATTGCTTGAGTTTGTGTTGGTTCAAATAGTAAATGTGCGTTGCCTAATACACCTTTGTGAAGGCAAACGGCTAATAAACTGCCTGATAGATAGGTTTGCTTGTTTCGTTGCCAAATACCATGAGTATGAATGATCAATTGGCCATATAAAAAACCAACAATTTCACAATGTTCAGGCAAAATTAAGGGGATTATTTGTGCCTCATCTGTGATGAGATGGTATTTTTTATGAAAAAAATTTAGAGATTCTTCAATTAAATCAATAGGGCTACCTTGTGCATCTAAATAACGCCAAGCATCAACCATGGTATTGGTTTGCGCTGTTTTAAAGATTGGCGTAGCCTCTTCAAAATTTTGCCCTCGGTATAATAACCATACTTCAGAAGCATAGCCCGCATCAGTTACTTGTCTTTGATCCCATGCAGGGCAAACCCATACGCTGTCTTCATCTTTCCATGAAATTTGGCTTTTCCCTAAAGGAAAATGAAAGCCATTTTCGACAATTTTACCTGTTGATAAATCAAATTCAAGAGTAAATGCACCATCTTGCCCATTTGGGCTTAAGCTCAATAATACCTTACTTGGGTTAAGTGTATAATGGTTAACACCCGTTAAATACACATCTTCTGCTAAAATTGCATCAAAATCAGCCACTGAAAATAAAATTTGCCAATCAGGTATACCTGCCCTGTATGAAGGGGCTAAAGAGACTCTATATACCCCTTTAGGGTAGCGCTCATCTTGAAAGAAGTGATACATTTTGCCATTGTGTTCTTCACAAAAGGCTATATTTTTATCATCTCGTAAATAGTTTACAATTCCTTGCTGAACTTCTATAAAGCGTTTATCTGTTTGTAAGTTATCTTGAATAGTTGTTTTAGCATGTGCAATTTGTGCTTCAATTTTGCTGTCAAAAAAAATGTCCGTCATATTGATGTTTATCTTAGCAATTCCAGTAATTGTTTAAAGGCAGTATTAAATTGTTCTAATCCATCTTTTTGTAATTGTTCTGCCAATTGTTCTAAATCAATTCCTAGTTTTTGTACTTCGTCCAGAATTTGATATGCATCAGGGATGCCTTCAATTAATGATATTTTAGCTGTTCCATGATCTAAAAACGCTTGTAAGGTTTTTTCTGGAACAGTATTGACTGTATGATTGCCAATTAGATTGTCCAGGTACATAACATCAGAATAGTTAGGATTTTTTGTGGTAGTTGATGCCCAAAGCAAAGAAGGCATTTGCGCACCAAGGCTATTTAGTTGTGCAAATACAGGCTGGCTACAAAAAGCCATCCAGTCCTGATAAGCTACTTTGGCCAAAGAAATGGCAGTTCTACCTTGAATATGAATAGGTAATTGTTGATCTAAAGCATGATCAATTCGTGATAAAAAGAAACTGGCGACCAGTTTGATCGTATTGATTTTACCACCATTTTCCTGACGAATTTTTAAGCCAGTACAATAAGCATGATAAACCGCCAATGTTTGTTTGCGTGAAAAAAGCAAGGTTACATTAACATTAATCCCCAAAGAAATAAGCTCAGTAATGGCTATGATACCTGCTGCTGTAGCGGGAACTTTAATCATGGCATTGGGACGATTGATTTTTTGCCATAATCTCTTCGCTTCTAAAACAGTTCCTTCTGGATCATGGGATAATTTAGGGCTCACTTCTAAACTGACAAAGCCAGCATTTGCACCACTTTGTTCATAAATAGGTAAAAGTAAATCGCACGCTTGGATAATATCCGCAATGGCCAAGTGTTCATACCGCTCTTTGGCACTTAGATTTTGTTTTTTTAGCCAATGTACATCATCTTTATATAAAGTATCATTATGAATGGATTGATAAAAAATAGTTGGGTTTGAGGTGACACCACTGACACCCAAATCTAAGTATTGTGCTAAAGTGCCCCTCTCAATTAAAGAGCGAGATAGGCTGTCAAGCCAAATTTGTTGGCCAAATGATTTGAGTTCTTTTAAGTTTGAGTTTGCCATATTTTGATTACTTTATAGAGTCAAAAACATTGAGTAAGAATATTGGGGTTAATATAACTGATTCACCCTGTTGATAAAAGAGTAAGCAGATTATTTTTGATTAAATATTTATTCAAGATGAAAAAAGAAGACCTAAAAAGATCTTCTTTTTTCATTATGTACGTCATTTTTTATTTTGCTTGGGTTATAGGAGATGCTTCTAAACCTGTGCTTTTAGCACAGCTGTTCAGTACATTTTCTATGGTTTTTTGATGTTGCTGAATTTCAGTGTCTGTAAGGTCATCTTTACCTGCAAGCAATTTGTTTAATTTAGGAATGGTACATTCACAATAACTTTTTGCCTGGGTTGTCGTAATGCTTTGCCCAGATGTGTTGGCCGCTTTTTGTGCCAGAATTTCATTTGTACAGTCTTGTACAGTAGGTGCTGCAAAAGCAACAGAAGTGAAGGTAAGGGCAATTAAAGCAAATAAATTATATTTTTTCATAATTAAGATCTCATTTCTTCAAAGTAGTTTGGTTTGTTATCAAAAAACAAAAGGGTTAGGGTTGTATAATAAAAAAACCGTGTGCAAATCTTAAATTTTAGGACTCCTATTAACGACAAAAGTTTATCATAAATACCAAAAATTAAGTAAAATGCTTATTTTTAAAGGATTTTAAATGAAAAATTATTTTCCTAATGGTTTAAAATAGATTTAAAGTGGTTATAATGATCACAAATGATGAAAGGATATAAATTATGGGGTATCGGTTATCAAAAATTATTACCAAAACTGGTGATAAAGGTACAACTGGTTTGGGAGATGGTTCTCGTGTCAGTAAAACTGCCGCACGTGTTGAGGCTATGGGTGATATCGATGAACTTAATGCGAGTATAGGCATGTTAATTTTATCTGTTCCTGATTCTGGGATTGTTGAAAAATTGAGTGAAATTCAGCATGATTTATTTGATGTGGGCTCACAATTAGCCGTTCCTGGATATGAGCCTATTAGCTCAAAAACGATTGAACAACTGGAAGAGTGGGTAGGCCAACTACATGAGCAAATTGAACCATTAAAAGAGTTTATTTTACCAGGTGGTTGTCAGGCTGCCGCATATTGCCATTTATCCCGTGCCATTTGTCGCCGTGCAGAAAGACGAGTTGTTGCAACACAGGAATTAGAGGTTCTGGCTTTACCTTTACAATATCTAAATCGGTTGTCCGATGTTTTGTTTATTTTAGCTCGAGTTTTAAATAAGCAAGCCAAAGTGAGCGATGTATTGTGGCAAAAAAATCGAGGGAAATAATGCGCTGATGCAAAAATACCCATACTATCTAAGTCATTTTTTTGTATTTTTTGTTTGTTTATTTAGTCTTTTTTTTCTGGTGCAGTGTCGTGGTATTGAGCCTAGTGGAAATATTGTTAAGGTCGTTTTTGTGATCGATGGCGACACTGTGACTGTATTGACCCAAGAACAACAAAAAATCAAAGTAAGAATGGCTTATATTGATGCGCCAGAACAAAAACAGGCTTTTGGACAAAAGAGCAAACAGTTTCTGAATCATAAGCTTTATGGTAAAGAGGTTCAGTTAGAAACATTTGGGCAAGATCGTTATGGACGCACACTGGCTAGGGTTTGGTCGGAATCAGAAGATATAAATTTAACCATGATCCAAGAAGGGTTGGCTTGGCATTATCAGCAATATGCAAAAGACAAACAAAATCAGGAAAGTTATCTTCGTTATGAGCGAGCACAAGAACAGGCCGAAAGATTAAAAATAGGCTTATGGCAGGAAAAATATCCTACTGCACCTTGGGTTTTTAGAAGTAAAGAGTCAAAATCAAAAAAATAAATAAAGATTGTTTTAGGAATTTGTATGACGCAAAACACATCGCAACAAACATTTGTTCCCCCTCCATATGAAGGGCATAGCCCTTTGAGTTGGTATCAGTTAGCCAGTGAGCGGCCACAATTTATTCAAGATGATGCACAACAAAATGCCATTAGAATTTTAGATGAGCTATGGCAAAATCTTGTGTATTTCAAAACGAAAAGAAAACGTATTTTAGGCAAAAATTTTTTTCAACCAGCATTACCAAAGGGATTGTTTTTATGGGGCGGTGTGGGTAGGGGTAAAAGTTTTTTAATGGATACCTTTTTTGCTACCTTACCTTATAAAAGGAAAAGAAGAGTTCATTTTCATGCATTTATGGCAGAGGTTCATGAGCGCTTAAAAACATTAAAACATCAGGAAAACCCATTGGATATTGTGGCAAAGAATATTGCCAAAGAAACAAGAGTACTGTGTTTTGATGAATTTCACGTGAGTGATATTGCAGATGCCATGATTTTAGGGCGTTTATTGGATGGGTTATTTAAATATGGTGTTGTGTTGATTGCAACATCGAACTATGCACCAAAGGATCTTTATCCTGGTGGTTTAAAGCGAGACCAATTTATACCGACCATTAAATTGTTAGAAGAGAAACTCGATGTTATTCAAATGGATGGTGGGCAAGATCATCGCCATAGAACACTGGTTAATGCGGGCGTATTTTTTATTCCAAATGATGCAAATAGCCATGAAAAAATGCATCAGCTTTTTGAATCAATAACGCAAGGTCAAATACCAAGACCAGGCCAAATGGTGATTTTAGATAGACCAGTACATTTTTTGGGGGAGGCAGGGCAAACGATTTGGTTTGATTTTAAAGATTTATGTCTTGGGCCTCGTTCTCAGGCAGATTATCTTTATTTAGCTGAGCGATACGATACCGTGTTTTTATCGAACATTGTCCAATTAACAGCAACAGAGCGTAATGAGGCTCGTCGTTTCACTTGGCTTGTTGATGTGTTCTATGATTATAGGGTTAAATTGATAGCCAGTAGTGCTGTCAATGTGGATGAAGTTTATATTCAAGGTGATTTTTCGCAAGAATTTTTTAGGACTGCTAGCCGTTTAACTGAAATGCAATCAGAGCAGTATTTGGATTTACCCCATTTAAAACTTAAGCCTGATTGATTAATTTTCTTTTTAAATGAACAAAATACTAGGGTTTTAAAGCAATTCTTGTTAGAATAATGAGTTTAAAGAAAATTGTGATGGAGTTTGTATAAATGGCTGTTGAGTATACCTTATCTATTATTAAACCTGATGCAGTGGCAAAAAATGTTATTGGTAAAATTTATGATCGGTTTGAGTCTAATGGCTTAACTGTTATTGCCGCAAAAATGAAACACTTATCTAAACAAGAAGCTGAAGGTTTCTATGCAGTTCATAAAGACCGTCCTTTTTTCAAAGATTTAGTTGAGTTTATGAGTAGTGGGCCTGTCATGATACAAGTGTTAAAAGGTGAGAATGCTGTTTTGAAAAATCGTGAGCTTATGGGGGCAACAAACCCTAAAGAAGCGGCAATAGGCACGATTCGAGCAGATTTCGCCGCTTCAATAGAAGCCAATGCTGTTCATGGTTCAGATAGTTTAGAAAATGCAGCAATAGAAATAGCTTTCTTTTTTGCGCAAACTGAGTTAGTGCAAAAATAATTAATTATTGAAATGTAATGCGAATAAATTTACTAGATTTTGATTTGGTTCAGTTAACGAAATACTTCTCTTCTATAGAAGAGAAGCCCTTTCGTGCCAAACAAGTTTTAAAATGGATGCACCAAATGGGTGTTAATGATTTTGCACAAATGACTGATTTGGCCAAATCATTGCGTGCAAAGCTGACACAACATGCGCAAATTACTGTACCTGAATTATTGTTAGAAAAAATTTCTCAGGATGGTACGCATAAGTGGTTGCTCAATGTTGGCACAGGAAATGGTATTGAGACGGTTTTTATTCCTGAAACAGATAGAGGAACACTCTGTATTTCCTCTCAAGTAGGGTGTGCTTTGGAATGTACATTTTGTTCTACTGGGCGGCAAGGGTTTAACCGTAATTTAACGACAGCAGAAATCATTGGGCAGTTATGGTGGGCAAATAAAGCATTAGGTGTGACGCCCAAAAATGAACGAGTCATTTCTAATGTGGTGATGATGGGGATGGGGGAACCGTTAGCAAACTATGAAAATGTATTGTCTGCATTAAATATTATGTTGGATGATAATGGTTATGGTTTATCGCGTCGTAGAGTAACTGTATCTACTTCTGGTATGGTGCCTCAAATGGATCGATTAAAAGAAGATTGTCCTGTTGCTTTAGCAGTCTCTTTGCATGCTTCAAATGATACCATTCGGGATAATATTATCCCTTTAAATAAAAAATACCCTCTAAAAGAGCTAATGGCAGCTTGCCAACGTTATTTGGTAAAAGCACCGAGGGATTTTGTAACCTTTGAATATGTTATGTTGCATCAAGTAAATGATGAAGTTACTCATGCAAGGCAACTCGTTGAACTGGTAAAAGAGGTTCCGTGTAAATTTAATTTAATACCTTTTAATCCATTTCCTTCTTCAGGGTATGAGCGTTCAAATTCTGAGCGTATTCGAGCATTTCGTGATATCTTACAAAATGCTGGCTTAGTAGTTACGGTGCGCAAAACCAGAGGCGATGATATTGATGCGGCTTGTGGGCAGTTAGCTGGGCAAGTAAGTGATAAAACTAAGCGCCAAGAAAAATGGATACAAATAGCCCAAAAGGGAGACAGTTGTGCGTAAAATAGGTTTCATTCTTTTTTATTCTATGTGTTTTTTAAGTTCAAATTTAATTTATGCTCAGATGAGTAAATCTGAAAATTTAGCACGAATAAAAACCAACTTGGCTGTTGAGTTCTTAAAAATGGGAGATACAAGAAACGCTATTAGTTCTATTAATGAAGCTGTTCGTGCAGATTCTCACTTTTTAAATGCTTGGCTAATCAGAGCACAAATTTATCAATACATAAAAATGCCTGCTCAAGTAGAAGAGAGTTTCCGCAGAGCGTTGTCTATATCTGCTGGTTCGGGCGAGGTTAATAATAATTACGGCTGGTATTTGTGTGAAAATAATCAGGTAGACAAATCAATTGGTTATTTTGATAAAGCATTGGGAGATATGACTTACGGGGGGCATTATATTGTATGGATGAACAAAGGAATTTGTTTGGGGCGTCTTGGTCATTATGAGGAAGCCAATAGTGCGCTTTTAACTTCTATCAGACAAGCACCTGGTTTTTATTTTTCTTTAAAAGAGTTGGCTAAATTGAATTTAAATCATAATAATGGTTCATTAGCAGAGGTGTATTTTCAGCAGTATGTTAATCAAGCACCAGGTCTAGGGCCAGATGATTTACTACTAGGTGTAAAAATTGGACGTTTGAATAATAAATATGATTGGGTTGCTCGATATGGTGACCAATTACGTCAACAATATCCGACTTCTCAAGAGTTACAGGATATGCTATCAGGAAAATAATGATGAATGACGCGTTAACTCCTCCAGAAGACTCTGTGGAAAAAGTGCAGGAACAGGATGCAGCACCTCAATTATCGTTGGGGACAAAAATTAAGCAGGCGAGGGAAGCTGCGAATTTGTCTATAGGTGAAATTGCTGAGCGTTTGAAGCTTTCGGTGAGACAAATTGATGCTTTAGAGCGCGATGATTATGAAAGCTTACCTGGTATTGTTTTTGCCCGTGGTTTTGTCCGTTCATATGCCAGAATTTTAAAAATGAATGATGCAGAAATTATTGCGGATTTGGATAAATTTTTACCTTTACCTGTTGATAATAATACCGTTCAGGGACAAACAGTAGACTCAAATACACATAGTCGTAACGTATCAACTCAAAAATCACCTATAGGATTTATTATTATAGGTCTTTTCGGATTATGTGTGGTTGGACTGCTGGTTTTCTTTTTAACAAAAGGAAATGGAAGTGATCAAACAACTAAGTTTGATGATCAAACAGATGTCAAAGTTGGTGAGTTAATAGAGCCTGATCATTTAAGTTCAGAGTCAAGTGGTGTCAATATTCAAGCACCAATGATTGTTTCCGATGCACAAAATGCAAGTGTGACCGATAATAATCAACAATTAGTCATTACGGTTCCTTATCGTTCACTCTTAAAAGTTGTAGATGCACAGGGAAATACATTAATTGACAAAATTGTTCCTGCTAAAAGTGAACATGCTTTTCCTAATGCGGGTGCACCCTTTAGTATACGTATTGGTTTTGCTAAAAAAGCAACCGTTCTTTATAACGGTACAACTATTGATATTGAAAAATATATTCACAATAAAACTGCTGAATTTACTGTGCCAGAAAACCATAATGAGTAATATTTTCCCTTTACGCCGTCAAACATATCAGGTAGCGATTGATCAAGTTATGGTTGGATCAGATTTTCCAATTGTGGTTCAATCAATGACTAATACCGATACAGCCGATATTTTAGCTACAGTTGCACAAATAAAAGAGCTATCCGATGCAGGTTCTGAATTAGTACGCATTACAGTCAACACGCCAGAAGCGGCGGCGGCAGTTGGTACCATTCGTCAAAAATTAGACCAACAAGGATATTCTGTTCCATTAGTGGGTGATTTTCATTTTAATGGGGACCGATTATTGCGAGATTATCCTGAATGTGCACAAGCTTTAGCTAAATACCGTATTAACCCTGGGAATGTTGGCAAAGGTGTAAAAGGTGATGAAAAATTTGCCTTTATGATTGAACAAGCCATCAAATATCAGAAAGTTGTTCGCATCGGGGTGAATTGGGGGAGTTTGGATCAATCTTTAGCAAAAAAATTAATGGATGAAAACAAAATTGCTGGTTTCCCATTAAGTGCAGAAGATGTTATGAAAGAGGCATTGATTGTCTCTGCTTTAGATTCTGCACAAAAAGCTCAGGATTTAGGGCTAAGTGCAGATAAAATTATTTTGTCCTGCAAAGTAAGCCATGTACAAGATTTGATTACAGTTTATCGAAATTTAGCTAATCGTTGTCAATATCCTTTGCATTTAGGGTTAACAGAGGCGGGAATGGGGTCAAAAGGTATTGTGGCTTCGAGCGCTGCACTGGCCGTAATATTGCAAGAAGGTATTGGTGACACTATACGTATTTCTCTTACACCAGAGCCAGGCTCCTCTCGAACACAAGAGGTTGTTGTGGCTCAAGAGCTTTTACAAACAATGGGTTTTCGTAATTTTGTGCCTTTGGTGACAGCATGTCCTGGATGTGGTAGAACAACCAGTACTGTATTTCAGGAGTTAGCACAGGACATCCAAACATATCTGAGGACACAAATGCCAATTTGGCGCACCCAATATCCCGGTGTGGAAAAATTGAATGTGGCTGTAATGGGATGTGTTGTGAATGGACCTGGAGAGAGTAAATTGGCCGATATAGGCATTAGTTTGCCAGGAACAGGTGAAGTTCCTGTTGCACCTGTTTATATTGATGGGCAAAGAGCCATAACCCTTAAGGGAGATAATATGGCTCAAGAATTTTTTGATTTGCTCAATGATTATATTATGAAGCGCTTTGGTTCAGGGCAACCCGTTGAACTTAAGACAAGTAAAAATATTCCTATTTTTCAAGTGAAATGAATTGAAAGCGATGAGTACACATAAAAAAATACAAGCCATTAAAGGCATGAAAGATATCTTGCCAGAAGCGAATAATGCAATAGAGCAGAGTGATTTTTGGATGGCTTTTGAGCAAGTTATTCGTAAGTGGAGTCAAAGTTTTGGTTATCGAAATATACGTACACCTGTATTAGAGAATACAGGTTTATTTGTGCGTTCTATTGGGGATGCTACAGATATCGTTGAAAAAGAAATGTATACTTTTATCGATAGCTTGAATGGGGATTCCCTCTCTTTACGCCCTGAAGGGACAGCATCTTGTGTACGAGCTGTTTTAGAGCATAACCTACTTTATAATAACCCCCAGCGTTTATGGTATATTGGCCCGATGTTTCGTCATGAGAATACTCAAAAGGGGCGTTATAGGCAATTTCATCAGGTAGGTGCAGAAGCACTTGGCTTCAAAGGCCCAGATGTTGATGCAGAATTGATTGCTATGTCATATGATTTGTGGTGTCGCTTAGGGTTGGCTGATTGCGTTTCACTGCAAGTGAATACCTTAGGGCAAAAAGAAGAAAGACAGGCTCATAGAGCCGCACTAATTACTTACTTAGAACAACATCAAGATATCTTAGATGAAGATGCCAAACGTCGCCTCTATACAAATCCATTAAGAGTATTGGATACAAAAAACCCTGCTTTGCAGGAAATGGCAGAAAATGCTCCTAAACTAAGAGAGTATCTACAAGAAGATTCTTTAGCACATTATCAAACATTTTTATCTATGCTTGATGGTTTAGGAATCCCGTATATTGAGAATCATCGGCTAGTACGTGGTTTAGATTATTATAATTTAAGTGTGTTTGAATGGGTTACAACGGATCTTGGTGCACAAGGGACCATTTGTGCTGGTGGTCGTTATGATGGTTTAATAGAAGAGCTTGGTGGAAAACCAACACCTGCTGCTGGTTTTGCAATGGGTATAGAGAGAATTTTATTATTGCTGGAACAAAAGGGCGGTTTAACAGACTATATTACACCTCCTGATATTTATATTATTCAGCAAGGTGAAGGTGCGCCTCTTTATGCATTACAAACTGCACAGCAGTTACGTGCCGCAGGCTTTAATGTCATACAACATGCCAGTACAACCAGTTTTAAAACTCAGTTACGAAAAGCAGATGAATCAGGTGCGCGTTTTGCCGTGATTTTAGGTGAGAATGAAGTTAAAGATCAATTGATTACGATTAAAGATTTACGTCAGGAACATCCACAACAAACATTGAATATAAATGATTCGATTAACCAGTTTAACATTTGGAAATAAAAATATGGCTTATACTTTGCAAGAACAAGAAGAGATTGATGGTTTCAAACATTTTTGGAAAAGTGGTGGTGCAATTTTATGTGCATTGATTGTTATTGCTGCAATTGGTTATTTTGGATGGACAATTTATCAAAGCCATCAAAAAAATGAACAAGCAAAGGCTGGTAATATATTTAATGAGTTTGTTACCCAGATTCAAGGCAATAATATAGAAGCCGCAGATAAACAATTCAATATATTGTTAACTGAACATCAAGGTTCCCCTTCTACTGCTGGCGCATCTTTAATTAAAGCTGGTTATTTATTTAACGAAAAAAAATATGAAGATGCTCGAAAAAATTTAGAATGGGTTTTGACTAACAATAAAGAGCCATTATTTCAAGCACTGGCAACTCAACGGCTGGCTTTGGTTTATTTGCAAGAACAAAAATACAACGAAGCGTTAGAAACAATCAATAAACCGGTAGATCCTAACTTTGATAGTGTTATGTTGGATATAAAAGGTGATATTTATGCGGCACAAGGAAAGTCAAAAGAAGCTAAAGAAGCCTATAATATGGCTTTAGCAAAAATGACAGATGATGTGCCAGGTAAAGAACTTATTGAGTTAAAACGAGATCAACAAGGTCAATAATATGTTTCGTACAATTGTTATTAGTTCAATCTTAGTCAGTTGGCTGGCCGCTTGTTCATCAGCACCAAAGCCAACTGATCCTGTTAAGCTTGTTGATATTCAGCAAACACAGTTTATTAATAGTAAATGGTCTGCAACAATAGGCAAAACAGATACATTAACCTTTGCACCAACTTATGCTGCTGGTGCAGTGTTTGCCGCTAATGAAAAAGGGCAAATATTTGAATTTGATCATTCTTCAGGTAGAACACTATTAAGTTTTGATACAAAAGCTAAGTTGTCTTCGGGTATTGCTGTTGTAGATAATCTGGTTTTTGTCGGTGATCAGAATGCCAAGCTTTTAGCGTTTGATGTAACGACGAAACAAAAAATTTGGGAACAACCATTAACAAGTGTATTGAGCGAGGCGCCTATACTTGTTGGCAGTATTTTGGTTACTCGTGCAAAAGATGGACGTTTAAGCGGATTTAACCCACAAACAGGTCAGGTCTTGTGGACTTTTGCCAATACCTTGCCTGCGTTAAATATTCGCCATACAGGTACATTAACCCCTGTTTCTGAACAATTATTTTTAACATCACAAGCGGGCGGTGGTTTAGTTGTTGTGAATGCACAAACTGGCGAAGCTGTTTGGAATGTTATTGTTGCCACTGCACGTGGAACAAGTGATTTAGAACGTGTAACAGAAGTGTTAAGTCCTCCTGTTGTTGATTCAGGGCAAGTCTGCGCTGTTGCATTTCAAGGTCGTATTGCTTGTTTTGATGCTCAAAGTGGCCAACCAATTTGGGCTTCCCCAGCATCATCAAGTAAAGGGTTGGCAGCGTTAGGACGTTTACTTGTATTAACTGAGGATGATGGCACTGTGAAGGCCTTTGATCGAACAAATGGTCAGGTACTTTGGCAAAATCATGATTTAAAAAATAGAAAAGTATCCGCCCCCGTTATTTTGTCACAAAATATTTTAGTGGTTGATTTTGAAGGTGTTGGTCATGTCATTGATCCTGCAACAGGCAGTATTGTTGGACGCGCAAAATTAGGCACGGGATTTTTAACAGCCCAACCAAAACAGCTTGATGAAAGTGCGTTATTACAAGGAAGTTCTGGTAAGTTGGTTTTAGTTGATGTGCGTGGTAACTCATAAATGATACCAACCATTGTTTTAGTTGGTCGCCCCAATGTTGGGAAATCGACTTTATTTAATCGTTTAACTAAGAGTAAAGATGCTCTAGTAGCTGATTTACCAGGTTTAACCAGAGACCGTCATTATGGTAAGGGAAAAATCGGTAGTAAACCTTACTTAGTTGTTGATACAGGCGGTTTCGAGCCTGTTGTTGATGAAGGTATCTTATATGAAATGGCCAAACAAACATTACAAGCAGTAGATGAAGCAGATGCCGTCATTTTTTTAGTGGATGCCAGAGCAGGTCTCACGCCCCAAGACAAAATGATTGCAAATCGATTAAGACAAATTGATCGTCCTATATTTTTGGCAGTCAATAAAGGAGAAGGTGCAAATAAGGCTGTTGTTGGTGCCGAATTTTATGAGTTGGGGCTGACAGAACCTTTGGTTATTTCTGCTTCTCATGGGGATAGTGTTCGAGACTTGATTGAATTGGTATTGGAAGAATTCCCTGAGGAAGAAGATTCTGATGTCGAAGAAGAACATCCTGTTTTTGCCATTATTGGGCGTCCTAATGTAGGTAAGTCGACATTGGTCAATAATATTTTGGGTGAAGATAGGGTTATTGCTTTTGATCATCCAGGTACGACTCGTGATAGTATTCACATCGATTTTGAACGAGAAGGACAAAACTATACCATTATTGATACAGCAGGCGTACGTCGCCGCAGTAAAGTAAATGAAGCAATTGAAAAATTTTCAGTGATTAAAACCATGCATGCTATAGAAGCTGCTAATGTAGCTGTTTTGGTTTTAGATGCCCAGCAAGATATTGCTGATCAAGATGCAACTATTGCTGGATTTGCTTTGGAAGCTGGGAGAGCATTGGTTGTGGCTGTTAATAAGTGGGATGGTATCAGTGATGAGCAAAAGCAATTATTAAAAAGAGACATTGAACGTAAGTTACATTTTTTAGATTTTGCTAAATTTCATTTTATTTCTGCTCTTAAAGGCAAAGGGATTGTTGATTTATTTAAGTCCATTAATGAAGCACATAAAGCAGCAATGACGAAAATGCCTACGCCTAAGTTAACCCGCGTGTTGCAAACTGCGGTGGAGCGGCAGCAGCCACCAAGAGCTGGGCTTATTCGCCCTAAAATGCGTTATGCTCATCAAGGGGGCATGAACCCGCCTGTTATTGTGATTCATGGCAATGCATTGAATCATATATCAGACAGCTATACACGGTATTTGATTCAAACATTTCGTAAAGTTTTTCATTTGCAAGGAACACCTTTGCGTATTCAGTTTAAATCTCAAGATAATCCTTTTGATCAAGAAAAACCGCAAGCAGTGCAGCGTCGTGTCAGACTCAGTCCAAGGATTGCAAAAAAAGAAGTAAAAAAAGCATTGAAAAAACAAGTAAAAAGTAATGCAAGATCTCGTTAATATGTTACGATAGCAGCACTTACACCAATTATTATAAATATGGAGCTTAAGTTATGAGCAATAAGGGACAGTTATTACAAGATCCTTTTTTAAATGCGTTACGTAAAGAACACGTACCAGTGTCTATTTATCTGGTTAATGGCATTAAGTTACAAGGCCAAATTGAGTCGTTTGACCAATACGTTGTGTTATTACGTAATACCATCACTCAAATGGTCTACAAGCATGCCATTTCTACTGTTGTACCTGCTAGAGCTGTCAGCATTGCACAGGAACTAAAAGGTACAGAGGAAGAATAATCTTTTTAATGGAAACCATGTTCTACGCCCAACCAGAAAGAGTTTTACTGGTTGGCGTTGATTTTAAAACAGATATAAATTTTAATGATGTGTTGTCTGAATGTGTTCAGCTTGTTGAGGCTGTTCAAGGTCAAGTAGTTCAAACTGTTTGTTGTAAACGAAATTCAATTGATTCAGCTCTTTTTGTTGGAAAAGGTAAAGCCGCGGAGCTTGCACAAGCTGTTATTGATCAACAAATAGATCTGGTTATTTTTTGTCATCCTTTAAATCCTTCCCATGAGCGCAATTTAGAGCGTGTTTTGCAATGTCGGGTATTAGATAGAGTCGGGCTTATTTTGGCTATTTTTGCTCTGCGTGCACAAACTCAGGAGGGAAAATTGCAAGTTGAACTTGCTCAGCTTACCCATTTGTCCAGCCGTTTGGTTCGAGGTTATCGGCATTTAAAAAGCCAAAAAGGGGGCATAGGATTAAAAGGACCAGGAGAAACCCAGTTAGAGACGGATAGAAGATTAATTTCTTTAAAAATTAACAAACTGAAGTCAAGGTTAACAGAGGTAAAAAAGCAACGTTCAACACAACGAAAAAGTAGACAAAAAACAGGTATTCGAACAGTTGCTTTAGTGGGATACACAAACGCTGGAAAATCGTCTTTGTTTAATCGACTCACAAAATCAGGTGTGTTTGCTGCCGACCAATTATTTGCTACTTTAGATCCGACTGCCAGAAAAGTATTTTTAAATGAACATTTGAGTATTGTTTTAGCTGATACAGTAGGGTTTGTCAGAGATTTACCTCATACATTGATTGAAGCATTTTCCGCAACATTAGAAGAAACCGCTTTTGCTGATTTATTATTACATGTTGTTGATATTGCTAATGTAAGATATGAAGAACAAATCGATGATGTCAATAAAGTATTAACCGAAATTGGTGCACAGGATATTCCACAATTAATAATTTATAACAAAATAGATCTATTGCCAGTAGAATCTCAACCTTTAGAAGTCATTCAGTTTGATCAGGAAAATAAGCCTCGTGCAGTTTATTTATCTGCTTATCATGCAGATAGCACAAACTTACTTCGTTCTGCGATTGGCTCTTATTTTTTCCATGAAATCAACGAAAAATAGCATAATTAATATTTTTATGTAGATTATTTTAACAGATGAGAAATATGTTATTTTTATTGGAATATCATTCAAATGAAAAAATTAATCAATTTTATTATTGTATTGCCATTATGGTTTTTGATGGTCGATCTTTGGTATAGTGTATCTATACTAATTTATGGATTAAGCATTCAAGACTTAGATCAAAAAGCACCTAAACAATTACCTGTGGCACCAGAAATTGCATTTAGTTCTATGCAAGTTATGGTGAATACTTTGATGGCAATAATTGTTACTTTTGGTTTATTGACATTAATTTGGTTTAACCACAAGGTCAGTTACAATAAACCCATAAAATTTAATGGGTTTAAAATAACAGGATTGCTTATTGCGGGATTCTTTAGCCTACCAGGATTGTGGACACTTTTTTGGAATTTATTTGATCCCTCTCTTTATGCGGTTTTCAGCGATTTAGCAAATAATGTACGTTACACGGTTATTGCATTTTTATTGCCATATCCTTTTGTATTGCTATTGTATCGAGTTATTTTGTATTTTAAAAATGGTAAAATACAAAAAGAGGGGGCAATATGAAGAATTTTTTATTTGGCATTATGGTGTTTTTTTGTGGTTTTTCCACATATGCAGATACCTTATATTGGGGAGCTTCTGGTCAAAAACCATTAGAGGTGGCAATAGATTTTTTACGAAATGAGTTACCTGAGGGAGATTCTGAGGGTCTACAAAAGGTTGTTTTAGAACAAACCAACTTATCGTGTTTAGAAAGTAAGCCTTGTTATAAACCAATGCAAATTGTTTTAGAAGTACATGATCTTGCTGATGATAGCGTTAAGGCAATACGTTATCGTCTTGTGTTAGAGCAGCAGCAAAGTCAGCCATGGCAAGTTATTTCAAAAGAAGAGCAGTTTCTTTGTAGAGCAGGGCGAGGACAGGCAGATTTTTCTAACAAACAATGTTTATAACAAACATGCCTTACTGGTTTTTTTATTTATGATGTAATTTTTTTAACAAAATAAGTACCGATCCATCATTGTTTTTATGCTCTTCTGTATAAGCAAGTATTTCAGGGTGGCGGCATAACCATGTTCGGACAATATTCTTCAGTACTGGCCGTGCATTATGGGAACCTAAGCCACTACCATGTATGATACGAGCACATACGCCTTTATGTTGAACATAGTCACAAAACTGATTTAACGTCTCTTGCACCATATGTTGAGTTTGTCCATGTAGATCAAGTGTTGCGATAATGGGGTAATCATAGTTAAGTAGTTTTTGAATATCAGTGATACCTCGCCCATTTTTGTGATATTGTTTTGGGGCATCCTCAAAAATTTGCCCAATATAAAAATAGCATTCTTGGTCAGTATCAATCTCTTGCTGCCTTTTTTTTATATATATTTTTTGCTGAGGGGCAATATATTGATTATTTGGTTTTAATGGGATGATGTCTTTTGTCCCTAACATTTGGGCAAAATTGAATTGGTCATCAGGTTTTGATGTTTGTGTATCAGAATGAATTGGTTTAGAAACCAATTTTTTTTTGGCTTGCTTGAGTTGTTCTTTAAAATCGTTTTTCATCTGTTATGAAATAGCAGTATCAATGTGTATTGATACTGCTATTGATTTGCTCATTAAATAATTATTTAAGATTATCCAGATAATGGTCAGCATCTAATGCTGCTTGGCAACCTGTTGCTGCACTGGTAATTGCTTGTCGATAAACAGAATCTTGTACATCACCTGCTGCAAACACGCCCTTAATACTGGTTTGAGTTGCATTACCATTTCGACCACCTTGTGTCATTAGATAGCCTGTTTGATCCATATCTAGTTGGCCTTTAAAGATATCTGTATTTGGTTTGTGGCCAATCGCAATAAACACACCACTTACAGAAACCTCTTCGGTTTCTCCATTAGTCACACCTTTTAGACGAATATGAGTGACACCGCTGTCATCTCCTAAGATTTCATCTAAATGGACATTAACTTTTAATGATATTTTCCCTTCTTTGACTCGATCCATTAATTTATCAACCATGATTTTTTCTGCTCGGAAGGTGTCACGGCGGTGAACCAATGTTACATGGCTGGCAATATTTGAAAGGTATAATGCTTCTTCTAAGGCAGAATTGCCACCGCCAATAACCGCAACATTTTGATCTTTATAAAAGAAACCATCACAGGTCGCACAGGCAGAAACACCTCGACCATTAAATGTTTGTTCGCTGGGGATACCCAAATACTTTGCTGAGGCACCAGTGGCGATAATTAAAGCATCACATGTATATTCACCCATGTCTCCAATGAGACGAAAAGGTTTTTGTGTCAACTGTGCCGTATGGATTTGGTCAAAAATGATTTCTGTACCAAAACGTTGCGCGTGTTGTAAAAAGCGATCCATTAATTCAGGGCCTTGTACGCCATTTACGTCTGCTGGCCAATTGTCTACCTCTGTGGTGGTCATTAATTGGCCACCTTGAGCCATACCAGTGATCATAACTGGTTTTAAATTAGCCCTTGCTGCATAAATAGCTGCAGTGTAACCAGCCGGTCCAGAACCCAGAATCAGTAATTTGTGATGTTGTACGGTGCTCATAATAGAGGCTCCTTAATAATGGTATATGATATAAATGATGTTTAATGTTTATTATGCACTAAAATCGTTATTTTTTAAATTTATTAAAATTTATTTTGTTATTTAATTTAGCTATAGAAACTGTTGCGCTGCGTCCCAAACCATATCTGGGTATAAATTATTCAAACAGTTTAAATGGCCTAAAGGGCATTCTCGTTCAAAGCAAGGGCTACATTCTAAATGTAAGTTTAAAATTTTGGCTTCTTCGCTTAATGGCGGGGTAAAATCAGGGCTAGATGAACCATATAAAGCAACTAATGGGCGTTTTAGTGCTGCGGCTATATGCATTAAACCCGAGTCATTGCAAATAACCAATTGAGTTAATGCTAATAAATCAATGGCTTGTGCTAAATTGGTTTGTCCACATAAGTTAATGCAGTGGTGAGCAGATAATTGGTTGATTTCATCGGCAATTGCTTTATCTTTTTGTGAACCAAATAGCCAAATATTGTAACCTGCTTCTTGAAATTTTTGCGCTAATTGAGCAAAGTATTTGGCTGGCCAACGCTTAGCTGGGCCATATTCAGCACCAGGACAAAAAGCGATGATAGGTTTATCTAATTGGAGATTTAGCTGGGTTAAAGAGCGTTGTTGCTCTTCTGTTTTGATGGACAAAACAGGATAGGGGACTGGGCGAATAATAGGCACAGATTCTGGTTCTGCTAAAGCATAAAATCGCTCAACCATTTTAGGTAAAGTTGTTTCATTTAATGCTCGTGCGTCGTTTAATATGCCTCTGCGTGCTTCCCCTATATAACCTGTACGCAGGGGAATATTTGCAAACATAGGTATCAGAGCTGATTTTAACGAATTAGGTAGAACAATAGCTTGATCAAAGCGTTCTTGCTTTAACTGTTTGGCCACTTTAAAGCGCGTAAAAAGTTGTAACTGACCATGACCAAATGGATTCAAATATGTTTTAAACACTTGCTCCATACGGTCCAATACAGGTAGTGTCCATTGTGGCGCAAATACATGTAGTTGAAGGTTTTTGTGCTGTTCATGTAAACGTTGGTAGAGTGGTTGTGCCATCACACTGTCACCAACCCATGATGGGGCAATAATGAGGATTTTGTAAGCCATATGTTTTAATGGTGTGCTTTATAATCACCTTTTAGTTGGTAAAGGGTGCTGCAATAAGGGCAACGTGCTTTTTTGTCTGCATCTAAAGGTAAGAATACTTTAGGGTGCATATTCCAAAGAGTGACATTGTCTGGAGGACAATGTAACGGCATATCTTCTGCAAAAATTTCTACTGCCTGATTGACAGTGCGTACTTTTGTTTCCATAAGAACTTCCTATTGATAATAGTGTTATTTTTCTGGGTTGATATTCAATCAGCCCAGAAATGAGAGTGGTCAATTATTTAATATACGTTAGCCATGAATCATACTGTGGGTTTTTACCTTGAACAATATCAAAATAACGTTGTTGAATTTCTTCTGTAATGGGTCCTCGGCTACCTTGACCAATTTGACGTTGGTCTAATTCACGTATAGGAGTGACTTCAGCTGCTGTTCCCGTAAAGAAGGCTTCATCTGCACAATAAAACTCGTCTCGAGTAATGCGTTTTTCTATGACTTCTAGTCCCATATCTTTGGCGATGGTCATAACTGAATCACGCGTAATACCCTCTAAGGCACATGTAGGTTCTGGGGTATATAGTTTGCCATGACGAACAATGAATACGTTTTCTCCTGAACCTTCGGCAACAAAGCCTTCAGAGTCAAGTAATATCGCTTCATCGTACCCATCACTGGTCGCTTCATTATTGGCCAAAATAGAATTCATGTAGTTGCCATTGGCTTTTGCTTTACACATGGTAATATTGACATGGTGGCGGGTAAAAGAGCTTGTTTTTACTCTGATGCCTTTTTTCATCCCGTCTTCGCCTAAATAAGCGCCCCAACTCCATGCAGCAACAATTACATTTACATCATTTGCTGGTGGTGCAACACCAAGTTTTTCTGAACCATAAAAAGCCATTGGGCGAAAATAACAAGAGCTTAGATTATTTGCCTGAACAACATCAATATGAGCTTGATTAATTGCTTCTTTATCAAAAGGTAGCGCGATTTTTAAAATATGAGCTGAATTAAATAGACGATTTGTGTGTTCAGTTAAACGAAAAATAGCCGTGCCATTTGGTGTTTCGTATGCGCGTACACCTTCGAAAACACCTAAACCATAGTGCAGAGTATGCGTTAATACATGAGTTTGGGCACTACGCCATTCAACTAATTTTCCATTGTACCAAATGAAACCGTCTTGATCTGCCATTGACATTTAGTGTTTCTCCTATGTGTTCTTTTAGAGTAAATAGTAACCAATCAATTTGATTATAGCGTTTGGCTAAATCGCGATTCAAGCCATAATCAATAATTATTTGAGTAATCAGTTCAGTTTTTTTGTATTTAAGTTGTTTTAGAAAATATATTTCGTTTGCCAAAATAGATAAATAAACCAATACCAAAAACAATCATGGGTAAACTGAGCCATTGCCCCATTGACAGGCCAAGGCTGAGTAAACCTAAGTATTCATCTGGCTCTCTAGCAAATTCTGCGATAAAGCGGAATAAACCATATCCAGTTAAAAACAATGCCGATGTTTGCCCTATTGGGCGTGGCTTTTTAGAAAAAAACCATAAAATCAAAAATAGGCAAATACCTTCAAGAACCATCTGGTAGAGTTGAGAAGGATGACGCGGCAACATATTGTGTTGCAAAAAAATAGGCACCCAATCAGCGTGGGTGCTGATATAGGTTAAATCTTCAGATTGTGCTTGGGGAAAACCCATTGCCCACCAAGCATCAACAGAAGTTACTCTTCCCCAAAGCTCCCCATTGATAAAGTTACCTAAACGACCTGAGGCTAAGCCAAGAGGCACAAGTGGTGCCACAAAGTCAGATACTTCAAAGAAACTTCTTTTTTGCCGTTTAGCAAAAAAGAAAATGGCCACTAAAACACCCAAAAAACCACCATGAAAGGACATGCCACCTTTCCAGACTTCTAAGATTGCCCCTGGGTGTGAAAAATAATATTCGGGTTGATAAAATAATACAAAGCCTAAGCGCCCACCTAAAATAACACCAAGAACTCCCCAAAAGAGGAGATCATCTAATAATTTGTTGGTTAAAAATGTCAGCCCTTTTTTGATACGGTGGCGTCCCAATACCATGAATAGACAAAACCCTATAATGTAGCTTAAAGCATACCAACGGATACTGATAGGGCCAATACTGAGTAAAACTGGATCAAATTGTGGGTGAATAATCATGTTTTGTTAATCTTAAGTGTTCTGGGATAAAGGTGGATTATAGACCTTCAACTCATAATTGACGAATAATTTCTTTATCAGTTAAGCCTAGGTTTATTTCTTATTTTTAGAAATTTGCATTTAAAAAAACTAATATATAAATAAATTTAAACAATATTAACATTTGTTTTTTTATGAATTTTGAAATATTATTTTTCTAATATTTTGTTTTTGTTTTTTATTTTTTTTGTTTTTTGTTTTTGTATTTTTTTGATTGATTAAATTTTATTAAAAATTGGTGCCTTATGGTTGTTCTGTTGGAGAATGATTCTTGTTTGGATTGATAATTTATTAATTTTTATTATACTTTTTAAGTAAATATTAAATATCTGTCTTGTTCTGTATTTGTTTTTTTTATAAAATTTTTATATATATCAAGTTGTTGGCTTTTTTTATTTGTATATATAGTTAAAATATTTAAATCATTATTAAATATAATCATATTACTTTTTTTTATATCTATAATATTGTTATTAATTTTAGTTTCAGCAGTTTGGTCAAAAATATAAGTGTAACTTATTCTAATTTCTAAAAATATCAAAAAATAATTAATGCGAAGGGCTAACTGTTCCTATGTAATTTGTAAAATTTTTTACTTTTTATATTGTTTTTTATTTAAATAAAGTTTTTTATTGGAAAGATTATAAATATGAAAATAAATAAAATGGTGCTGGCACTAACAGCTCTATTTGCATCTATTTCAACCTATGCAGCAGAAGTTCCGCCTGATTCGTTTCCAGCAAAAGAACAAACGCCTAATAGTGGTGATGTTTTAAATAACCCCGATTATACAAATGGCTATGCTGCTGTGGTGAATCGTTGGCTTTCTAATGCTTTAGCAGCAACAGCTAGTAAGACATATATTAGTGGTGAAACTATTGTCAAAACAAGGTCAGAATTAAGTTCTCAGGTAGTATATATGAGAGGGAATTCTTATAGTATTAATAATACGCTTGATTCTGTGCAAATGAACTTAGAAGATGGGTCTATTGCGATTGGTACGGTACTTAAAGGCTCTGTTGATAAAGGTAATGGTACAGGTAACCATAAAGGTGTTCTTGTTGTTGGCGGGGGATTTAACGGTTCAGGTGCAAATACAAAAGCGTATGATACGGTTGTAGAAAGCGATGGTTCGCTTTCTGTAGGGGCTGCTGGGTATGCTTACAATACTCTTGTAAAACAAGGTGGTATTCAAGTTGTTTCTGCCAGTTCAACGGCAGGTGGTTATGCTCAGGCTAATATTATTGATGGTGGTGAGCAACAAATCTCTCTTAATTCACATCTTGCTGTTGCAGAAGACAATATCGTGATTAATGGTGGTCGACAATATATTTTTGGTGGCACTGCTAAAAATTCTCATATTGGCAGTGGTAGTTACCAACTTGCTAGTGGTTTGTCTTTAGAAACCACAGTTTATTCTGGTGGTTTTCAGTTAGTGTACGCTGGTTCTAGTTCTACTGGCGTTGCAGATCAAGACAGCACCATTTATTTTGGTGGCACACAGAGAATTCAGCAAGGCATATCAGTAGGTGCGAAGATTTATGGCGAGCAGATTATTACGAATAAAAAAGGTAGTTGGGTGAATGGTTCATGGATTGAAGAAAGTGGTTTTTGGGGATCAAATCCAGTAGCACAAAACGCTACAATTTATGCAGGTGGTGTCCAACGTATTGATGCAAATGGTCAAGCAATTGGCACTATTCTAGAAGAAGGTGGTATTCAACATGTTAATGAATCTGGTACAGCAACGAATACGATTGTGAATGTTGGGGGTACTCAATTTGTTAATAAGTATGGTTCTGCATTCAATAATGTGGTTAATGGTGGCAGCCAAATTGTGAATGAATATGGTCATATTGAAGATACAACTATTCAAGGTGGTGGTTCTTCAATGATTGCCTTTGGTGGGTATTCTTTTGGCGATCTTAATGTAAAAGATGGTTCATTAACCATGCAAGCAGGTGATTTACATGCTTGGACCCATTTGTTGGGTAAAGGCGCTTATGCTGAAAAGGTGAATTTAGACAGCAATCAGGCCCGTTTATTTATTCAACACAATGATGCAACCAGTGAGTCGACAGTCACAATCGATGCTTTAAATTCTAATAATGGTAGTATTATTTTTGGACGTAAAGATGGTAGTGATGTGGGTAAGTTTAGTCGTTTAAACTTAGAAACTTTAACTGGTTCTGGCACGATTGTGATGAATACCAATATTGCTGGTCAAGAGGGTGACTTCTTGCATGTCGAAAATAAAATTGCCGACCCAGACTTATTTAAAGTTGTTGTAAGGGATACTGGCGCTGAAATATCAGAATATCGACATCACTTAATTACAGCAGGCACGGATTCATTAGCTGATACTTTTACTATGAAAGAAAATAATAGTCGTGCTGATGCGGGTGCTTATATGGTTCAGTATGATTTGGAACACAGCACCAGTGATACGACAGGAAAAGAAGATTGGCATTTGGTGACCAAAAAATTGGCTATTACAACACCTGCAACAGATGCCGTGTTGGCAATGTCAAACGTGACACCAACAATATGGGATGCTGAACTTTCTACATTGCGTCAACGATTGGGTGACTTAGAAGACAATAAACACAATAATGGTGTTTGGGGTAAATACATTACCAGTCGTTATAAAGTAGATAAAGAAGTTGGTGCCGCTTATAAACAAGATATGAATGGTTTTATGATTGGAGCAGATCATGCTTGGGCTCGTGACAATGGTACATTGTATTTAGGTTTTATGACTGGCTATTCTCAATCAGATATTGATTTTAAACGCCATGGCGATGGTACCGTTGATAGTTATACTGTTGGCGGGTATTTAACCTATATGGATAATAGTGGTTTATATTTAGATGGTGTGGTTAAGTATAATTATTTTAGAAATAAAATGACACCTGTTTCAACAAATGGTCTCATTTTTTCTGGTAAATATAGCACCTCAGGAGCTGGGTTTTCTTTTGAGCTTGGTAAAAAGTACGAGCAAGAAAAATTCTTTACTGCACCATATGCATTAATTTCTGGTTTTTATGCTGGAAGTAAAAATTATACTTTGACTGATGGTATGCATGCAGATGTTGGTGGCGCAAGCAGTTTTAAAAGTGAACTAGGCAATGTATTGGGTACCAACTTTAAATTGGACAATGGGGGCAATATTAAACCTTATGTAAGATTGGCTGTCAGTTATGAGTTTGTGGACAGCAATAAAGTTCGTATTAATCATACAGAAGAGTTTAATAATGATATGTCTGGTGCTGCAGTAAAAGTTGGGTTAGGGGTTACTGCAAAATTAAGTTCAAATTTCAGTACATATGCAGAAATTGATTATATGAAAGCATCTCATAGCAGTATGCCTTATTCAGGTAATATTGGCATTCGTTATATGTTCTAAATCGTTTTTAAAGGGATGAATGAGTAAGAGCACGGCTTTAATAGTCGAGCTTTTTGTTTGTTGGTATCTTTGTTATAAATATTTTTTATTATGGTAAAGAGATTTCTTATTGGATTTTGTGGCTTATTTTTATGACTATACTAAATAATCAGTATATATTATTGTATGTTAGAAGAGTTTTTCCACTCATTAGGAGTATCGAAAATGTTGAAAAGAAGATTAAGATATTCATTCTATTTGCTTGTTTTAGCGCTCACTGCTTGTTCAACTATTGAGCCGCCAGTAGGTGTTCAACCTGTTCAACATTTTCAAGCGGAGCGCTATATGGGAAAGTGGTATGAAATAGCCAGATTAGATCATCGCTTTGAAAAAGGGTTAGAGCAAGTTAGTGCCGATTATAATGTAAATTCAGATGGCTCTATTACTGTAATCAATAAAGGATTGAAGACGGAAACTGGACAGTGGAAAGAGAAAAAAGGCAAAGCTTTTTTCACGCAAGATAAAAATATCGCATCGTTAAAAGTATCTTTCTTTTGGCCTTTTTATGGTGGATATCATGTGATTAAGCTGGATCAAAATTATCAATATGCTTTAGTCACTGGAAATAATAAAGATTTTTTATGGCTACTGGCTAGAAAGCCAAAGCTTGATGAAGTGGCTAAAGAAGAGTTGATTGACTATGCAAAACGGCAAGGGTTTTCTGTTGAAAAATTAATTTGGGTAAAGCAATAGTTAAGCGTTAAAGTTAAATAAGGTGCATAAAATGCACCTTATTTTTTAATTTTTATACAGCAGCTTCACCTTCTTCACCTGTGCGAATGCGAATCACATTTTCGACTGGAAGCACAAAAATTTTGCCATCGCCAATTTTTCCTGTTTTGGCAACTTCAACAATTTTTTCAATGGCTCTTTCAACCAAATCATCTGCAACAACCAGTTCAATTTTTACCTTTGGTAAAAAATCAACTGCATATTCTGCACCACGGTAAATTTCAGTGTGTCCCTTTTGGCGGCCAAAGCCTTTTACTTCTGTTACAGTTAAACCTGCAATATTAAGCTCTGTTAGAGCTTCACGAACATCATCTAGTTTGAACGGTTTGATGATGGCTTCAATTTTTTTCATGTGTCGTTCCTTTTGAAAAGAAAATGTAAGTGATTGTGAAACACGCAACACGTATGGAAAGATACCACATTAATCAAATTACTCAATAGTTAAATTGTTCCATTTGGGGTATTATACATACTTTCTTTATAAGCAACCTTTTGTGAGATATTGATGTCGCAAGTCGCCCAATTACGCGGTCAAGCCGCATTGTCAGAGTTTCGAGTTGAAAAATTATTACAAAAAGCTAAAGAGTCAGGCATAAAATCAACATTGTCTATTGAAACTGAATATTGGTATTTTGTTGATTCAAATGAGATAATTGATGCAGATGCACAACAAATGTTGGCTGCGTTATTGGATGTGGTGCCTGATGAACCGCAACTTAAAACAGACAGTTTGTTTCTTGTGGTGCCTCGTTTAGGTACTATATCCCCTTGGGCCTCAAAAGCAACAGATATTGCCCATAATTGTGGCTTAACACAAATTAATCGTATTGAGCGAGCAGTAGCGATATGGGTTAATGGGCTGGAAAAAGAAGAGTTAACGGTTTTTGAAAGCATTGTTCACGATAGAATGACCGAGACGGTATTGTATTCTTTTCGTGACGCAAATGCTTTATTCTCGCATTTGCAAGCAAAAAGTTTTGACTGTATTGATATTTTATCTGGCGGTGTTGATGCATTACAAAAAGCGAATCAAGTGTTAGGTTTAGCTCTTTCAACAGATGAGATAGATTATTTAGTCGAAAATTATCAAAAGTTGGCACGTAATCCTACTGATGTTGAGTTAATGATGTTTGCCCAAGCAAACTCAGAGCATTGCCGTCATAAAATTTTTAATGCTAATTTTATTTTAGACAATAAAGTTCAAGATAAAACCTTATTTGGCATGATTCGCGAAACACATCAAGCACATCCAGAAGGCACTTTAGTCGCATACAAGGACAATGCTTCTGTTATTGAAGGTGCTACTGTTGAACGATTTTATCCAGTTGCCTCTAATCAGCAGACCTATCAGTTTGTTTTAGAACCCACTCATATTGTGATGAAAGTAGAAACCCATAACCATCCAACAGCCATTGCCCCTTTTGCTGGTGCTGCTACAGGTTCTGGTGGAGAAATCAGAGATGAAGGGGCAACAGGAAAAGGCGCAAGACCTAAGGCTGGGCTAACAGGTTTTACCGTTTCTAATTTGAATATCCCTCAGTTTGAACAACCTTGGGAGTATTATCAGGCCAGTGAAACAAACTACGGCAAGCCTGAGCGGCTTGCCAGTGCATTACAAATTATGATTGAAGGCCCTATTGGTGGTGCTGCTTTTAACAATGAGTTCGGTCGTCCTAATTTGTTAGGCTATTTTAGAACATTTGAAGAAGAGTTCAATGGTCAAATGAGAGGATACCATAAACCTATTATGTTGGCCGGTGGTTTAGGTAATATTCAAGAGCAGCAAGTACATAAAAAGGATATTCCAGAAGGCGCTTTATTAATCCAGTTAGGTGGCCCTGGCCTTTTGATTGGGTTAGGTGGTGGCGCTGCTTCGAGCATGAATACAGGAAGCAATAGCGCGGATTTAGACTTTGATTCAGTACAGCGTGGTAATCCAGAAATAGAACATCGCGCTCAAGAAGTGATTGATCGCTGTTGGCAATTAGGTGAAAAAAACCCTATTTTATCTATTCATGATGTGGGCGCTGGTGGTTTATCTAATGCGTTTCCAGAGCTAGTGAATGACGCAGGTAAGGGGGCGATTTTTGCTTTACGTGATGTTCCTTTAGAGGAGCATGGTTTAAGCCCTTTACAAATTTGGTGTAATGAAGCACAAGAACGTTATGTTTTGGCTATATTGCCTGAAAATTTATCATTGTTTGAGGAAATTTGTGCTCGAGAGCGAGCGCCATTTGCTGTTGTTGGTGTGGCTACTGATGATGGTCAGCTTAGAGTATACGATGAGCTTTTTGATAATCATCCAGTAGATCTACCATTAGATGTCCTATTAGGAAAACCACCTCGTACGACACGTACTGATCACACAAAAATGATTGATCCGCAGGTTTTTGATGCAAGCAATTATGATTGTAAAGAAACTGCATATAGAATATTGCGTTTGCCAACAGTTGCTAATAAAAATTTCTTGATTTCTATTGCTGATCGTACAGTTGGTGGGATGACTGTAAGAGATCAGTTAGTTGGACCTTATCAGGTTCCTGTTGCTGATGCTGCTGTGACAACAATGGGATTTAATACCTATTTAGGTGAAGCCATGAGTATGGGGGAAAAGCCTTTATTGGCTTTGTTTAATGGTGCATCTTCTGGCCGTATGGCTATTGGTGAAGCTATTACCAATATAGCTAGTGTCAATATAGGTAGCATTGGTCGTATTAAATTATCTGCTAATTGGATGGCTCCATGCGGCGAAGAGGGCGAAGATGCCAAACTATATGAAACGGTTCAGGCTATATCTGTATTTTGTCAAAATTTAGGGTTAAGTATTCCTGTGGGTAAAGATTCTTTGTCCATGAAAACACTTTGGCAACAAAATGGGCAGGAAAAGTCAGTTACTTCCCCTTTAAGTTTGATTATTTCAGCTTTTGCTCCGGTAGAAGATGTACGTCATACTATTACGCCAGAATTAAAATCAATTGAACACACACATGTTTATTTAATTGATTTAGGTAAAGGTGCAGCAAGAATGGCAGGTAGTGCCATGACTCAAGTTTGGAAAGATTTAAAAGGCTCTGTTCCAGATATTGATGTTGATACATTATTGGCCTTTTATCGAGTGACTCAAAAACTGATTCAGCAGCAGATGATTCTAGCCTATCATGACCGTTCGGATGGTGGGTTGTTTGCCACCCTTGCTGAAATGATTTTTGCTGGACATGTTGGTTTAACATTAGATGTGGGTGTTCTGGTAGATGCTATGTCTGTTGCTGGCAGTGAGCAAAAAGGTTTGCAAAATATGCGCATGAGTGCTTTATTTAATGAAGAGCTTGGTGCTGTTATTCAAGTTCATGATGATCAAAAAGCAAGCATGTTGCAGCTTTTTAAAGAAGCTGGATTAGGGGAGCATGTACATTGTCTTGGTACAATTAATGGTGTAGAACGTTTGATCATCAATCATGGTAAGGAGCTATTGTTTAACGAGTCATGTTTGCAAATGCAAAAAGCTTGGAGTGAAACGTCTTATCAAATTCAAACTTTGCGAGATCATCCAGAATGCGCAATGAGTGAATTTCAACTTATAGAAGAGGGTAAGTTAAGTAAGTTATTTGCCAAAGTTGATTTTGACTTAAATGAGGACTTGGCGGCACCTTTTATTAACATCGGTATTAAGCCAAAAGCGGCTATTTTACGAGAACAGGGTGTGAATGGTCAGGTAGAAATGGCTGCTGCATTTAACAGAGCTCAATTTGACGCTGTTGATGTGCATATGAGTGACTTAATGTCAGGGAAAGTTAACTTAACTGATTTTAATGTGTTGGTAGCTTGTGGTGGCTTTAGTTATGGAGATGTGTTGGGCGCGGGAGAAGGCTGGGCAAAAAGTATTTTGTTCAACGAGCAAATACGAACCAAATTTCAACAATTCTTTGAACGTAATGATACTTTAAGTTTAGGGGTCTGTAATGGGTGTCAAATGATGTCTCACTTGGCTCAAATCATCCCTGGTGCAATACACTGGCCAAAATTTAAACGCAATACTTCAGAACAGTTTGAAGCACGTTTGAATATGGTGGAAGTTAAACAATCGCCTTCTATATTCTTACAAAATATGGTTGGCAGTCAGGTGCCTATCGTGGTTAGCCATGGAGAAGGTAGGGCTGTTTTTACAGAGCCAATGTCCGAGCAACTGATTGCATTAAATTACATCGATGGATTGGGAAATATCACTGAGCGTTATCCATTAAACCCAAATGGCTCAGCAAATGGTATTGCTGGGGTATGTTCGTCTGATGGGCGGGCGACCATCATGATGCCACATCCAGAAAGGGTATTTAGAACAGTACAAATGAGCTGGCATCCAGACAGTTGGTCAGAAAACAGCCCATGGTATCGTATGTTTGCAGGGGCAAGAATGATGTTTAAGTAGGTTACTCCTCAATAAAGGCTGTTTTAAACAGCCTTTATTTTTATTAAACTTATGATAAAAATTAGTAATAAAGCATATTTACCATAATTTACATTTCTTTGACTTCTTTTCACATAGTATTGTTTATACTGTCATCACTCTTTCTTTGTTTTAAAAATTATCTACATTCAGGAGAATGTTTATTATGAAAAATTTTAAAAAAGTTGCGTTAGCTTCAGTTGCAGCGGCAGCTTTATTGGCTTCAGGTTCTGTTATGGCTAAGGCTGCTGGACACAATTTTAATGGAATGGGGCGTTGTGATTTTAATAAATTACAATTGACTGATGCTCAAAAGAAACAATTAAGATCTCTTCGCGATGAGAGAAAAGATGCTCGTTCAGCTAATGAAGAACAGCAGCGAGCAGAGTGGACAAAATATCGCACACAAGTAAATGAACTGATTCGTCAAAAAAACTTTGATGACAGAAAAGCCAAAGCATTAATTCAAGCACAGCAAGAAAAAAGCATTGATATGCAGTTGAGCCATCTGAAAGCGCGCCATGCATTTTTCCAAGTGCTTGATGAAAAACAACAACAAATTTGGTTAAAAGAATGCGCACCATCAGATCAGCCTTTTCCTCCACCACAAAAAAATAAAAAATAAGTGAAGAATGATGATAAAAACAGGTTATGAAAAATAACCTGTTTTTTTATTAACCGTGAATAGAACTTAATTGACAGAATTTGACCGTTTATATTGAGTCTATGATAAAATTTAGAACTTTTAATCTAAATTAGCTGTTTTGGATTTTATAATTTTTAACTTACCTATTTTAAGTTAAGTCTAAAAGGATATACGTGATGTCTTTTGCATTTTTCTTTCCAGGGCAAGGCTCCCAAAGTTTAAATATGATGTCTGGTTTTGATCAAATTTCTTGTGTTAAGGATACTTTTGTTGAAGCATCTGATGTTCTTGGGCAGGACTTGTGGGCCATGATTAATGGTACTGATGAAGCAGTGATCAACAGTACAGTTAATACACAGCCTTTAATGTTGACTGCAGGTATTGCCACATATCGTGCATATCTTGAAGCTCAAGGTAAACCGCCTAGTGTTGTTGCAGGGCACAGCTTGGGTGAATATAGCGCTTTAGTGGCTGCTCAGAGTTTGAGTTTTGAAGATGCCATTAAACTTGTTCGTGTTCGTGCTCAATTAATGCAAGAAGCTGTGCCAGAGGGGATTGGTGCCATGGCAGCTATTTTAGGTTTAGATGATGAAGCTGTGAAAGCTGTGTGTGTCAATAGTGCACAAGGAGAAATTGTTGAGGCAGTAAACTTTAATGCCAAAGGTCAAGTTGTTATTGCAGGCAATGCTTCAGCTGTTGAGCGTGCAATGTTGGCTGCAAAAGAGGCTGGTGCAAAAAGAGCGTTACCTTTACCTGTTTCTGTTCCTTCTCATTGTGCATTGATGAAAGGTGCCGCAGAAAAATTGGCTCATGCTTTGGACAGTATTACGGTTAATAAACCAACAATTTGTGTGCTTCACAATGTTGATGTACAAAGTTACTCTGATTCTGCTGCCATTAAAGATGCTTTGGTTCGCCAGTTATATTCTCCGGTTTTATGGACACAAACGGTTGCTTCTTTAGCGGATGAAGGTGTTCATTTATCAGCAGAGTGTGGCCCAGGAAAAGTATTGGCAGGGTTAACGAAAAGAATTACAGATAAAATGAATTGTCAGCCATTAGTGAAAATGGATGACGTTCATCAGTTTATCAGTACTTTACAATAATGAATAAAAATAGAATTTTTTAATTGAAAAGGAATCATATGAGTGACACACAAAAAGTTGCTTTAGTAACGGGAGCCAGCCGAGGTATTGGTGCTGCTATTGCTCAAACTTTAGCTGAACAGGGGTTTAAAGTCATTGGTACGGCAACAGGCCAAAAAGATGCTCAGGCAATTGGCGAACGTTTGGCTTCATATCATGGGGTCGGTAAGCAATTAGATGTTCGTGTAGAAAATAGTATTGAAGATTTAATTGAGCAAATTAGTAAAGAATATGGAGACATTGCTGTATTGGTTAATAATGCAGGGATTACTCGAGATGGCTTGTTAATGCGCATGAAAGAACAAGATTGGGATGATATCATGCAAATTAATTTAAAGTCAGTATATCGTGCATCAAAAGCAGTGCTTAAAGGTATGATGAAAGCACGCACAGGACGCATTATTAATATTGCGTCTGTTGTGGGTGCAATGGGTAATGTGGGGCAAACCAATTATGCTGCAGCGAAAGCTGGTATGATGGGATTTACTAAATCTATGGCCCGAGAGGTTGGTAGTCGTAATATTACAGTTAATTGTGTTGCGCCAGGTTTTATTGATACAGATATGACTCGAGCTTTGCCTGAAGAACAAAGAGAAATGTTGGTTAAAAATATTGCGTTAGGACGTTTAGGCAGCGCTCAAGATATTGCTGAGATGGTTGCGTTTCTCGCCTCTGATAAAGCTACCTATATAACAGGACAAACTTTACATGTTAATGGGGGCATGTTAATGCCTTAGGAAATTGGCATTCTGAAAAGAAAAAGGGCTAATTAGCCCTTTTTCTTTTCACCAAGAAGAGATTATTTTTGACAAATAGGGCAAAAGAAGCTGGCTCTTTGTCCAAGTTTGATTTCTTCTATTAAATGCCCACAATCAAAACAAGTTTGATTTTTTCTACCATATACTTTGTATGTTTGTTGGAAATAACCAGCTTGCCCGTTTGAGTCAACAAAATCGCGTAGTGTGCTCCCCCCTAACGCAATAGCTTGTTGTAATACCATTTTTATGGTTTGCACTAATAAAGCACATTCTTTTTTAGTGACTTTATTGGCTACTCTAGTAGGTAATATTTTACTTCTGAATAAAGATTCATTGGCATAAATATTACCCACGCCTACCACAACGCTGTTATCCATAATGGCAAGTTTAATTGAACGGCTTTGTGTTTTTAGTTTATTGTATAAATAATCGGTATTAAAATGATTTTCTAATGGCTCTGGTCCTAGTTTTTGCAGTAAAGGGTGGTGTTCTGGTGCACCAGCGAACCAGAGTATTGAACCAAATCGCCGTGGATCGTGATATCGTAGGGCAGAACCATCTGTAAATTGTATATCAATATGGTCATGTTTTTTAGGCGGAGAAAAACTGGTTAAAAAACGTAAGCTGCCAGACATACCTAAATGAATAAGTAAAACGCCTGTAGAAAAATGCAATAATAAATATTTGGCTCTACGTGTAATGTTTAAAACTGTTAAGTCAGATAAAGTTTGGGATAAATCTTCAGGTACGGGCCATCTGAGTTTACCTTGACGAATGGTTACGTGGCTCACATTCTTATAGTGAATATGCGGTAAAATACCCAAACGGGTTGTTTCCACTTCTGGTAGTTCAGGCATATTATTTCTAGTATTAAGGTAATTAAAACGACTATTTTACGCAAACTTTTCAGACTATGCTATGCTTCGTTTTAACTGTTATATAGGCGTTTGGTGTTGAACCTAGAATACAGAGAATGATAGAAAGTATGAAATTAGGAGATGATTTTGAATCTGTTTAGATTAAGTGCTACGGCTATTGCATTAGCTATTTCAACCCCTATTGTTGCTGCGCCAGCTTTAGGTTCAGAGGATATTGAGGCCAGACGACAAGGTTTGGTCGATGCTGCAAATGTAGTGGGGATACTCAGTAGTGAAATGATATTGCAAAAGGGCAACCCTAATGCCGCATTTGAACTTTATAAAAGATTATTGAGTAGAACAAATGATCCAGCTGTGGCACAAAGAGCATTTGATTTAGCCTTAATCTTGAATCAGTTAGATCAAGCTCAAGAAATATTAAATAAGTGGCAAAGTATTGAGTCAAATACCGCATCAAACCAACTAAAAGAAGCAAAGTGGAATTTAGCACTTTTACAAAATAAGCCAGAAGCTTGGCAAATGTTACCAGAAATGTTTAAACAGGCAACAGAAGATCAAGTTGCTCGTTATTTTCTTGTGTTAACTGGGTATGTGGATTCAAACACCAATAATATTAAACGTAATTACCAACAATTAGAAAAAATTGCAAAAAATTATCCTGAAATGCCTGAAGCTGCATTGTGTTTAACCGCATATGCAACTGTTGCTCAAGATCAGCAAGGTGTTGTAAAGCATTTAAAAAAAATGATTACTTTAATTCCAACGCCTAATGCGGAGTCACAATATTTAATTGGTACGGTTTTGCAAAGAAAGCCTGAATATATTGTGTCTTTTTTTGAAAAAACACCAAATGATCAGCTAAGCCTTGATTGGCAACGTTTTAAAATTGAAACATTAATTATGCAGGAAAAATTTGCAGTTGCTTATCAAAATCTAAAAGAAATTTTAAAAGAGCAGCAAGATCAAGCCAGTTTATATCTTGAAGCTGGTTATTTGAGTCAGCGTTTAGATTTACCAAAAGAAGAAGCCTTGGCCTATTATGAAAAAGCTTATGCTTTAGGTGGTGCAACACAAGATAGAGCAGCTTTATTGGCGGGTGCTTTGTCTTATGATTTAAAGGACAATGCAGTTGCCAAGTCCTGGTTAAATAAAGTGACAGATAAAAATTTATTTTTTGATAAGATGCTGTTTTTAAGTTGGATCGCTGTCGATGAAGGGCAGTTTGAGCAGGCTCAACAATATGTTAATCAGGCTATAAAAATGCAAAAAAAAGGAGTCTTTTTTTCTGAAGAAGATACTGAAAATATACAATTAACCATTTATCAAAAGAATAAACAAAACCAAAAATATCTTACATTTATAGATAAACTCATTAAAACAGCAAAGACAGAAGATCGAAAAGATGCATTACTCAGGGATAGGTCTTTTTATTTTTCTGATGTATTAGGGCAGCCAGAAAAAGCAGTTACAGATTTAAGAATGTTACTGGGTAAACAGCCTGATGATCCAGATTTGTTGAATTCATTGGGCTATACCTTGCTTTTTGTTAAAGGGCATGAACAAGAAGCTCATGACTTGATTAAACGTGCATATGATCAAGAACCAGATTCTGCTGCCATTAATGATAGTTTAGGTTGGGCTTTATTTAAATTAGGGCAACCAGAAGAAGCATTGCCTTTGTTAGAGTACGCTTTTTCAAATTTACCTAATGCGGAAGTTTCTGCGCATTTAGGAGAGGTCTTGTGGCAACTGGGTAGAAAAGAGGAAGCTCGTGTCATCTGGGAAAAAGGGATGGAAGAAAATGCAGAAGATAGAACCTTATTAAATACACGTAAGCGTTATGGTGTTCAATAATGCAGAAGTTTATTTTATCTTGCTGTTTGCTTCTTCTTTTATCTGCCTGTTCAGTGTTTGGGCCAAAACAAGATAGAACACGGTGGCAGGTAGCTCAGGAATATGAAAAGGCTTTTTCAAGTAACGGGCGCCTTTCTGTTAATTTTAATGGACGGGGGTATAGTGCGCATTTTGATTGGGAAAAATATGCAGATCAAGAGCAGCTTGATGTTAAAACGCCATTGGGCAGTACAGTTGGCCAAATTTGTAAAGATCAGATAGGGCTTGTTGCTGTCTCTGGTGCCAATAAATTCTACGCCGATTCGATTGATCAGTTGGCAAAAAACTTAATGGGGTTTGATTTACCTTTAGAAAATTTACCTTTTTGGATGCAAGGTATTATTGTGCCAAATATACCTCATCATATTGATCAAGAAGGAAATTTGCAACAAATGGGTTGGAGCATAAAAAGAACAGTTTGGGCAGATCAGCCTTCTAAGCCTCGTCGACTGGAGTTGACCAGAAAAGACCTTGATATTCGTATTGTTTTTGATGATTTTACAACGCTTACAGACACACAAATACATCAACTATGTCAGATCAGAACAGAAAATATTTAAATCAGCAGTATTGTCCAATCAATAAAGAGGCGCAGTTTTTCCCTGCACCAGCAAAGCTAAATCTTAGTTTAAGCATTATAGGGCAAAGAGCAGATGGTTACCATTTACTTGAAAGTGTTTTTTGTTTTATTAATTTGAATGATGAAGTTTATTTGTTGCCCCGAATAGACACACAAATCAATTTACACTCTTCAACATTTGCCAAAAGAGCCGAAGATGATTTAACCGTTAAAGCGGCAAGGCTTTTGCAAATAGAGGGTAAAGTACAAAAAGGTGTAGATATTTGGTTAAATAAGCGGATTCCTATTGGTGCCGGACTAGGTGGGGGCAGTTCAGATGCAGCAACTGTTTTGTTGGCATTGAATAAACTTTGGCAAATCAATTTTTCTCGGGAGCAACTGATTCAATTGTCTGTACGCCTTGGTGCAGATGTGCCTTTTTTTGTTTTTGGAAACAATGCTTTTGTTGAGGGTATAGGTGAAAAATTAACCAAAATTCATGTGCCTAAAAAGTGGTACGTTATTATTTACCCAAATGAATTAATCAATACAGCCAAAATATTTTCACATAAAGACTTGACAAGAAACTCTACACCAAGCATAATGCGCACTCTCCAAAACGCAGATGAACGCAAGAATGATTTGCAGGAAGTTGTGTTAAAAGAGTACCCTCAGGTAGCCAAAGCATTGAATGCGCTGAAACCTTTTGGTTATCCAATAATGACAGGTTCTGGTTCTTGTGTTTTTTTAGAATGCGACTCGTCAGAAGAGGCAAGAAAAGTTTTTCAAGCAGTTTCTGAAAGTTTTGAAGCATATTGTGTGAATAGTTTAACAGAGCACCCGCTTCTAAATGATTAAAGAAGTTGTTTTTGGGGTGTCGCCAAGTGGTAAGGCACCGGATTTTGATTCCGGCATTCGTAGGTTCGATCCCTACCACCCCAGCCAGACTATATAAAAAAGCGTGTAATTCAATTACACGCTTTTTTATTGTGAGTATTTTAAATACCAAACCCTCCTTACTGTTTTCGTGTTATTATAGTAAGTTAAATAAAGTTTATATCTGTGACGGATCAAGACATGGCAGCGTATGACAGCTTAATGGTGTTTACAGGAAACGCCAATCCAGACTTGGCTGAAAAAGTAGTCAAGCATCTCGATATTTCTCTTGGTAGGGCTGATGTCGGGCAGTTTTCTGATGGTGAGGTTGCTGTAGAGCTTTTAGAAAATGTTCGTGGACGGGATGTATTTATTCTTCAGCCGACTTGTGCACCAACAAATGACAATCTAATGGAAGTTCTGGCGATTACTGATGCCTTAAAACGAGCTTCTGCAGGTCGAATTACTGCAGCTATGCCATATTTTGGTTATGCTAGGCAAGATCGCCGTCCTCGTTCTGCAAGGGTACCTATTACAGCAAAATTAGTCGCAAATATGCTGTATTCTGCTGGAGTAGATCGCTTATTAACAGTTGATTTACATGCAGATCAAATTCAAGGTTTTTTTGATGTTCCTGTAGATAATATCTATGCTACCCCTATTTTATTACGTGATATTCAGGCGCAGCGTTTTGAAAATTTGACGGTTGTTAGCCCTGATATTGGCGGAGTGGTTCGTGCCCGTGCAATGGCCAAAGCATTGGATGTTGATTTGGCTATTATTGATAAGCGTCGCCCAAAAGCAAATGTAGCTGAGGTGATGAACATCATTGGGGATATTGACGGGCGTACATGTTTAATTATAGATGACATGATTGATACAGCCAATACCTTATGTAAGGCGGCATCAGCATTAAAAGAGCGTGGTGCGAGTAAAGTTATTGCTTACGCTTCTCACCCAGTATTTTCGGGTCAAGCAGTAGAGCGTATAGCCACATCAGATATTGATCAAATTGTGATTACTGATACCATTCCTTTGCGAGACGATGCTAAGGCTTGCCCTCGTATTCGTCAGGTATCTATTGCTGGTTTGTTGGCTGAGACAGTACGTCGTATCAGCAATGAAGAATCCGTGTCTCATTTGTTTAATGATGAGCTGGTTATGGCAGGAAAAGTCTTGCCATAAAAGCATATTTTGGGCTGGTCGCGGCCAAAGTATGTATTTTTTATACTTTAGGAGTTTTTATATGTCTTACGAATTAAATGCAACTTTACGCAATGAACAGGGCACTGGTGCGAGCCGCCGCCTGCGTCGCGAAGGTAAATTGCCGGCTGTTGTATATGGTAATGAAAAAGAAGCACAAGTTATTGTATTAGATCATAATGAAATTTATTATGCATTACAACGTGAAGATTTTCATAGCTCAATCATTAAACTATCTGTTGATGGTAAGGTTGATGAGGTACTTGTGCGTGATTTCCAAATGCATCCTTTTAAACCAGCTGTGCAACACATTGATTTCCAACGTGTGAATAAAAAAGAAATCATTAAAGCAAATGTACCATTACATTTTGTTAATGCAGAAATTTCTCCAGCCGTAAAATTACATGGTGGTCGTATTTCTCGCTTGATTAATAGTATTGAAGTATTTGCCTTGCCAGATAATATTCCTACATCTTTAGAAGTAGACTTAAGCAAAATCGTTGGTGGTCAGATCGTTCATATTTCTGACATTAACTTCCCTAAAGGGGTAGAGAGTGTTGCTTTAAAACGTGGTGGTGATTTAGCTATTGTTGCCGCTTCTGGTAAAAATCGTACTGCTGAATAATAAGATTCAATTCAGATTTTTCAGTAAAAAACCTCTCTTAAATAGAGAGGTTTTTTTATAAGTATACAATTTTTGATGTTCATTAAGTCGTTTGTTTTACATAGTGGATAAATTTATAATGAATCCCTGTTTTGCTGACGTGTTGTTCTTCTTGTGTTAAGAGCCAATTTTCTTGGTTAAACTCAGGGAAAAAAGCATCTGCTTGTACATCAAGATCAACCTGTGTAATTATTAGATCGGTTGCTCTGTCTAAAGTTTGGGTATAAATATTAGCCCCTCCAATAATACAAATTTCAGGTTCAGTTTGACACGCTAAGATAGCATCATTTAAATCAAAAAATATTTCTGCACCCTCAGCTCTATAGTCAGTATTATTGGTGACAATAATATTCCTTCTATTGGGAAGGGCTCGCCCGATAGATTCCCAAGTCTTTCTACCCATGATAATAGGTTTCCCTGTTGTTGCTGCTTTGAAGTGTTTTAAATCTTCTGGTAAATGCCAAGGTAAAGTATTATTGACACCAATAGCTCGATTATTTGCCATGGCAACAACTAAACTAATTTTTTGTAATGTACTCATACTGCTACCTCAGCTTTGATAGGTGGATAAGGGTCGTAGTGTTCTAAAGTGAAGTCTTCAAATTTAAAATCAAACAAATCGTTAATGCTAGGATTCAATGTCATTGTTGGTAATGATTTTGGGGTACGAGTGAGTTGGAGTTTAGCTTGCTCAAAATGGTTTGAATATAAATGAGCGTCTCCAAGTGTATGAATAAATTCTCCTGGCTGTAAACCACATACTTGGGCAATCATTAATGTTAATAAGGCATAGCTGGCAATATTAAATGGTACACCTAAAAATATATCGGCACTACGCTGGTATAGTTGGCAAGATAGTTTGCCTTGTGCAACATAAAATTGAAATAAAGCGTGGCATGGTGGTAGAGCCATTTTGTCAACTAGAGCTGGGTTCCAAGCAGACACAATTAAGCGGCGTGAGTCAGGATTTTGTTTAATTTGTTTAATTAATTGAGCGATTTGATCAATGTGTTGACCATCTGGCGTTGGCCAACTACGCCATTGATAGCCGTAAACAGGGCCTAACTCTCCATGTTCATCTGCCCACTCATCCCAAATTGAGACACCATGATCCTTTAAATACTTAATATTTGTATCACCTTTTAAAAACCATAATAGTTCATGAATAATAGAGCGTACATGACATTTTTTTGTGGTCACCAGAGGAAAACCATCGGTAAGGTTAAAACGCATTTGGTAGCCAAAAACAGAACGAGTGCCTGTTCCTGTCCGATCACTTTTATCAACACCATGTTCTAATACATGTTGCATTAAGTTAAGGTAAGTTTGCATGTAATGGTACCTAAAAAAATAGGAATAAACTGGTTCATTATCTCATTATTTACGGTATAAGAGGAAGAGCAGATATTTTATCTAAAAAATTTTTATTGAAATACCGTTTAATAAAGGGTTAAGCTGTTTTTTATTGATGAATAAAATGTATTTTGATTTGTATAACTATATTGTTAAATCAACTATGAGGTGTATTTTAAATTAGTTTTATTCTAAAAATAAATTTGATGGTTTTGATCTGTTTTCTATTTTCTTAATAATTTTATGAAAATTGATTTAAAAGATAGTCATTATGAATTTTGATTTTGAAAAACCATCAGTTTTTGATTATCAGTTCTTTAATACGTTTTTCTTTTAATAAACGTTTGATCGTGGCTAAGAGTTGAATATGAAAAAAACGTTGACCATTTTCTAAAAGAATAGCTCCTTGATCAAAAGAGAAATAACTTGATTGTTCTGGGAAAAAGGGATTTTTTTCTTCAAAAGAGATGGTTTTTTTGAATCCCCAGTCTTTTATCGGTAATTGATCTAAGGCATTTTGCACCCTTTTATTGTGTTCTTTTATGCTTTCTTTTTGAATACAAGCACCAAAACAATTATCTAAATGCCATTGTGCACAAGGTGTGTGTAGTGGCGGGGTGGGGTGAACAATTCCCAATGAATTTATGCATAATTGGTTTTTGAGTGCACATTCGAGCAGTGCTTTTTTTGCGGCTTTTGGGTGAGCAAAATAACCATACGTTTTATTTTCTTCCATACCCATTTGTTTTTTTACAATATGTGCGTTGAGCAAGCCTTGTTCATTTTGCTCTAATATAACGGTAAAACCAATTTGCTCTGGTGTGACTTGAAATTGATTTTGCCAAATTAAAAATTCTATTTGCGTTTGTAAAGAGCCAGAGGATAAATGAGTATATATTTTAGTCGCTTCTTGTCTTTTATTTTCGATTAGATTAATAAAACAATTATTTGCTTCGAAAAATAATTGATCAGATGCTTGACTGAAAATAGGGGTGTTATTATGGTCTAAAAATGCAAAAAAGCCATTGCAGTCAGGTAAATGATTAAGTTGTGCTTGAATAAGGCTAGAGGTGCTTATGGGGAGTTTTTTAGGGTAGAGTAATTCGTCCATTGTTGATAGTAATAAGGAAGTCCCTAATGTCTGTTCCGTTTTCGCTAAAAATGATAATAGTACTTGTGCATCGGGTAATGCTCTATGTCTATTAGGTAGTTGAATAGACATTCTTTCAATAATACTGTCTAAATTATGTTTTCTAAACTCAGGATAGAGTTTTTTTGATAATTTAACTGTACACAATAATCGGTTAGATAGGTGTTGTCCTATCAATGCATATTCTTTTTTTAAAAAGTGATAGTCAAAACGTACATTATGAGCCAAAATAACGGCATTATTGAGTTTGTCTTTAATTTCATCTTGATATAGAGCAAAAATTGGCTGATTTTGCACCATTTCATCATTGATGCCTGTTAATTTAGCAACAAAAGGAGGGATGGGTTGATTGGGGTTAATTAACCAGTTGAATGCTTTAATCTGACCATGTTCAATTAGAATAACAGCAACTTCCGTTAATCTGTCAGATAATAAATCTCCTCCTGTTGATTCAACATCAACAATGGCAATTTTGGGGTAAAAGTCATTTAAAATTTTTGCAATATAATTTGATTCAGAAGTGCTAAGCATCAAGTTTGTCATTGGTTAAAATGGAGACTATTGTAGCGCTTTATCGAAAAATAATCACTAATCATTTCAAGGGAAAATAAATGAATATTAATTTTTTTGGTTTTTTTTCTTGACAAAAAATCAGGCTATGAGTATCATCCGCTTTCTCAATTGCATCCGTAGCTCAGTTGGATAGAGTATCTGGCTACGAACCAGAGGGTCGGGCGTTCGAATCGCTCCGGATGCGCCAATGTAGTATCACTAGGTCCCCATCGTCTAGAGGCCTAGGACATCGCCCTTTCACGGCGGTAACCGGGGTTCGAATCCCCGTGGGGATGCCAGCTTTAACGCAAATTTTTATCTATATTTAAGTTGTTTACACACATAAATACGACTTTAACCTTAAAGGTTAAGAGAGGTGCTTCTGTGCTGTATCTTTGAGTTATTTTCACTTATAATATTAGCCAGAGTATGATACAGTCAGATTTTCCTTGCGAAGTGGAAGATGTTAAATTTTTGTGGGGTATTTTTAACTAAAGATTATTTGTGTGATAGATAATAGTTTTTATAATGATGAATATAGAAAAAGATAGAGAGTCATTTTCCGTATTAATGTCTACTTATATAAAAGATAATCCTGTTTTTTTAAGTGAGGCATTGGGGAGTTTAAGCGTTCAAACACTGCTACCAAATGAGGTTGTTTTGGTATTAGATGGTCCTATTCCAGATGAGACTCATCAAGTTATTAAGAAATTTGTAGATTTGGGTTGCTTGAACATAAAGGTATGTGCTCTGTCTGAGAATAAGGGGTTGGGTGAAGCTTTAGCTTATGGGCTTAATCAAACTTCATATGACTTAGTCGCTCGAATGGATGCCGATGATATTGCGAAACCAGAGCGATTTGAAAAACAAATAACTTTTTTAGTTGAACATCCAGAAGTTGATATTCTAGGATCATGGGTTGATGAGTTTTCTGATAATCCTCAGCTTATTGATCGTGTTAAAACCGTTCCACAAACACATCAAGAAATTGCTCATTATTTATGTCGTCGAAACCCAATCAATCATCCTACGGTATTATTTAGAAAAAATAGTGTGTTAGCAGTTGGAAATTATCAAGATTTTTATTTAAATGAGGATTATTATTTATGGATTCGAATGTATAAAAATGGCGCTCAGTTTTATAATTTAAATGAAAGTTTAGTGTATTTTCGTGTCAGCCAAGATACTTATAGAAAAAGAGGGGGCATTAAATATTTTAAGCAGGACATTGTATTACAAAAAGCTTTATATCATATTGGTTTGATTAATAAAGGAATGATGTTTTTAAATTTGTTACTAAGATTGCCTGTCAGATTAACACCAAATATCGTGCGTGAGCGATTGTATAAAGTTTTTTTAAGAAAACAACTTGTAAACTGATTCAAAATAGCTTTTCACTGTATAAATAATCAAAGAAACACATCATGATAAAAAAACCAGATACATTAATGATTACTGGCCCTGTTGGTCAATTAGAAACCATTATTATTCCTGCACAGATTTCACCTAAAGGCGTGGCCATCATCTGTCATCCTAATCCCTTACAGGGTGGTACTAATACAAATAAAGTCGTTCAAACAATTGCGAAAGCTTTAAGTGAGGAAGGGTTTGAGTGTTATTGCCCTAATTTAAGGGGGGTTGGTTTAAGTGCTGGGGAGCATGATTATGGAAAAGGTGAAGTAGATGATGTTCTGGCGATTATTGAGTATGCAAAGCAATCTCATCAAACAGAAGAGGTTATTTTAGCTGGTTTTTCTTTTGGGGGATATGTAGCACTTTTTTCTGCACAAAAAACAGTTGTTTCCCGTCTTTTATTGGTTGCACCTGCTGTTGGAAAATATACGATTCCAGCTCCAGACTCTTTTGATGTTGAGCGGACAATGCTTATTCAAGGTGAAGAGGATGATGTAATTACTTTATCTATGGCTCTTGAATGGGCTCGCCCACAAAATTTACCTGTAATTGTTGTTCCAGGCGCAGGGCATTTTTTTCATGGGCAACTCATCAAGTTAAAGCAACTCGTAAGCCGTTATTTATTACATTGATGGGTATAAATTAAAAGCTCAAAAACATATATATGTTTTTGAGCTTTTATATTCATTTAATCTTCTTTATTTTCTTTTGGTATGCTCTCTTCGGTTTTTTCTGCTTTAGGTGGAAGAATAAGGGCCCAAGGGCGCAGTAATAGATGTTTTAAAATAACAGGTAAAATGGGTAGGGCTTGTTTAAATGGCAGTTTACGTGCACGTAATGCAACATTCAAAGCCAAGCTGAAGCTGACACTTAAATTAATCACACCTATTAACAGTACACCTAATATGGTTGTTGTCCATAACATGGGGGACAATTGAAAATCTAATGTATAAACAGCATAGGCTGTATTGGCTGCTGAAAACGTGATATGACGTATATCTAATGGTAAACCTAATATTGCCCCAATACTACCTGTTAAGCCTAAAAACATGCCAAAATAAAAGTTGCTGAATAGTCCACCTAGATGATCGTGTAAGTATTGCCCTAATCGTTGGCTGTTTTTAGGGCCCATCAGGCGATTAAGATAAGGTTGGTTTGCAATTCTTTCGGAAAGTCGATGGTAAGATGCTTGATTGTCATAATAACCAGCTATAAGACCAGATAAAAACAAGTAAACTCCTGCGATTGCCGCATAGAAAAGTGCTAAACCTGGGAATGGTTGTGTTTCAGCAATCAATATTTGGGCTTTTGGAACGCCCGCAATATAAGTTCCTGTAAGGATATGCCAAACATAGGCGATAAATAAAGCCACAGGTGCTGCTAGAATAATATTACCCAATACGGCAATAAATTGAGTATGCAATACTTTGACGACTAAATTTGCTAAGTTCTTTGTATTTTCTTCTTGAGCTTTTTTATTATGGCCTTTACGTTCGTGAATAACGGCAGCAATTGTTGCTGCTGTCATAGCTGGCTGCTTTGTTGCCACGGTAAAACCCAATACATGAATCAGCATGAACCCTAATGCGTAATTTAATCCAAATGCCAAGCCTTGAGTGAGAATAGGTAAATGCTCATGAGCCAAACCTAATTTAAACATAGCCATGAAGGCAATAATAAAACCAGCACCCATCGCTGCTTTGAGCATTTTTAACCATTGTTTTTTATCTTCTGCGATGTAATGCTCACCATGTCGACCAGCATGTTCTGTAATTCGTAATGCGACAATTTCAGTATTTCTCTTGCTTAAATCAGAAATGCTGTTTTTTCTACTTTCTGCATAAGCCAACTCAATTAGGAATTCACGAATAATCGTAAATTTTGATGCATCACTGGCTTCTTGTTGGTCTGAACGTAATAATGCCAGTAATGTATGTATCCTAGCTAGGTGTTGCTCTAAACGAACAATTAGATAAGTTAAATTAATAGAAATACCATAAACTGCTGCATTTTTATGAATTTTGTCTATAATGTCCTGACATTGTTCTAACAATACCTGAATATGCTTGTCATTCTGCTCTGGAGGTGTACCTTCTTGATCTGAGTTTCTATAGTGCGCAATATAGCGTTGTACTTCTGCGTTTAAGTATAAAAAAGGGGATTCATGTTGTTCAATTTGAGGATATAGTCTGACTAATTCGGGTTCTAAACCTATGGCGCTTATTCGTGTGCAGACAACCAAAATAGCATCCATTATTTGTTGTCTGGTATAACTTAAAGCGGGCGCGACTGATTCTTCTGTATTTTTCCAGCGAAGAGATAACCACCATTTTTGCCATAGTTTGCTGTCAATACTGCTTAGCCAAATGGGGTCATCAGGATGATTAAATATTTGCCCAAATACACTTTGTAAGGAGTGATTATTTGGTGGAATAGGTAATAGTTTGCGTATTAAACGGCTTTTTAGGCTACTAAAAAAGCCATTGTTACTTAATAATCCTTGTTCTGCAAACAAAGGAATTTGCCGAGTGTTTTGTAAAAGACATAAAATATTATCACGTATTTTATGTGCATATTCAGAATCTTCTTTTAGTTGCTCAATGATGTTACTCAAATTAACAGAGGCTTGTTCAATGTTTTTTGAGCTTGGACGTATCGAAGAAATAAAGTTTTGTATAACAGTTAAGGCCTGATTTACGTCAGATTCTACTTGAGTGTACATATTTGTGTGCCTGATTTTTAGAAGAATGATTTTTGGGTAACTTTACTATTATTTTCTAAAAATTTTTAATTAAAAATTGCTATAGATTGCCAATTAAAATATATTTAATCTTTAAAATCTATAGCAATTAAAGGATTTTATTTATTTGTAGGTTCGTCTCTTAAGGAGCGGCGTAATATTTTACCTACATTACTTTTTGGTAAGTCATCTTTGAAAATAATGTCTTTGGGCACTTTATAAGCCGTTAGGCGTTCTTTACAAAAGTTGATGATTTCTTCTTTTGTTAAATCTGGGCTTTGGGGGACAATAAACACGCGAATGGCTTCACCTGTTTTTTCACTAGGTACACCAATACAAGCAACTTCAAGGACTTTGGGATGGCTGGCAATGACATCTTCCAGTTCATTTGGGTAAACATTAAACCCTGATACAACAATCATGTCTTTTTTTCGGTCAACCAATTTAATGAAGCCATTTTGATCCATAACACCGATATCACCTGTTGCTAAAAAACCGTCTTTGCCAAGAACTTTGGCTGTTTCTTCTGGATAGCCCCAGTAACCTTGCATTACTTGGGGGCCTTTAATAAATAACTCACCTGATTGACCAATTGGTAATTCATTACCCATATCATCACGGATAGAGACTTCTGTTGATGAAATAGGTAACCCAATACCACCTGTATGGTCTTCCATATTTAGTAAGTTAATACATGCAGCTGGGCTGGTTTCTGTTAGGCCATATGCTTCACAAATAGGTATTCCTGTGATTTTTTTCCATGATTCAGCAACGGCTTGTTGTACTGCCATGCCACCGCCAAGAGCATATTTCCAAGTTGAAAAGTCAACGGTTTTGAAATTAGGGTGGTTAACTAAAGCATTAAATAGGGTATTGACACCTGTTAAAACGGTGATTTTATGTTTTTTGAGTTCTTCAATAAAACCTGCTATGTCTCTTGGGTTGGTGATGAGTACGTTTTTCCCTCCTGTTTTTACAAAGGTTAAAAGGTTTGCTGTTAAAGAGAACACATGATATAAGGGTAAAGCCGTGACAACGACTTCGTGCCCATCTTGTAAGTCACCATTGATCCATTCATAAGCTTGTAACATATTGGCAACCATATTGCCATGGCTGAGCATAGCCGCTTTGGCTACCCCTGTTGTGCCGCCAGTATATTGTAAAAAAGCCAAATGATTGTGGTTCAATTCTGTTGGGGTAAAGTCTTTATTTGAGCCTAAATATAAGGCATTTTTAAAGAAAATGGCTTTTTCTTTAAGGCGGTGATTTGGAATAACTTTTTTAATATGCTTGAGTGTGAAGTTAATGAATGAGCCTTTTAGGGTACCTAATAAATCACCAACATTGGTTAAAACCACATTTTTAATATCGGTATGTTCAAGGATTTGTTCCAAATTATTGGCAAAGTTTTCTAAAACAATAATTGTTGTTGCACCACTGTCTTTAAGTTGGTGTTCTAACTCTCTAGGAGTATATAGGGGATTTACATTGACTACAACGAGTCCAGCACATAATGTACCAAATAGCGCGATAGGGTATTGCAAGACATTAGGCATCATAATCGCAACCCGCTCGCCAGGTTCTAGCTTTAAATGATTACGTAAAAAACTGGCAAAGTGTAGCACCATTTGCTCGGTTTCTTTAAAAGAAATTGTTTTTCCTAAATTATAGAATGCGGGTAAATTGGCATATTTCTTGCAACTATGGAAAAAAACATCAGAAATTGATTTAAATTGATTTAAGTCAATTTCTGCTTTTACGCCTTCAGGATAGTGTTTTAACCAAATTTTTTCCATTTTGTTTTGATGACTCCGTATCATGATGATAAATAGTGTGATTGTCTTTAAAGGATAATGCCGCCACCAAGACAAATATCATTTTGATATAAAACAGCAGATTGTCCTGGTGTGATGGCCCATTGAGGTTGTTTAAAAATAAGCTTTGCTTGTGTTTTGTTGGTATTTAAATAAGTAAGTGTACACTGAGCATCTGCCATACGATAACGTGTTTTGGCTGTATATTCACCTTCTTGTGGTGTTTGGCCTAAAGTAAAGCTTAAATCTGACATAATCAGTTCAGACTGAAATAAAAGAGGATGATCATGCCCTTGTACCACAATTAATTCATTCGAGGCTAAGTTTTTACTGGCAACAAACCATGGTTCTCCTGGCCCACCAATCCCTAAACCTTGACGTTGTCCAAGTGTGTAGTACATTAACCCCAGATGTTCACCCACCGTTTTTCCTTCTGGTGTCACCATGAGTCCTTTTTGAGTGGGCAGATATTGCTGTAAAAATGCTCTAAAAGGACGCTCTCCGATAAAACAGATACCTGTACTGTCTTTTTTGGTGGCCGTTGGTAACTGAATGTGTGCTGCGATTTTTCTCACTTCAGGTTTGTCCATGTCGCCTAGAGGAAAAATGGCATGAGACAATTGATAGGGATTTAAACGATAAAGAAAATAGCTTTGATCTTTATTCGTATCTAAACCTTTGAGTAAATAATGTATGCCATCTTTTAGTTGTTTACGAGCATAATGCCCTGTTGCAATAACTTCGGCATCTTTTGAGAGGGCGTATTCTAAAAAACATTTGAATTTTATTTCGGCATTACACAATACATCGGGGTTAGGGGTTCTGCCGGCTTGATATTCTTGTAAAAAGTAAGCAAAAACTTTGTCTTTATATTCTGAAGCAAAGTTGACTATATCAATATCTATATTCAAAATATCTGCAACTGCCATTGCATCTAGAGCATCTTGTTTGATTGAGCAATACTCATCATTGTTGTCATCTTCCCAGTTTTGCATAAACACACCCAGTACATCATGGCCTTTTTCTTTTAAAAGGTGAGCGGTGACTGATGAATCAACTCCTCCAGAAAGTCCAACAACTATTTTTTGTGTTTTCATGAGTAATTTAATAATAAACAATTCTATTATTATAACAATAATTAGTAGATTCTGTTTTGTTTCATATTATTTATGCTTGATTGATGTACTTTTTTTACAATAAATAAAGAACATTTGGATAAATAAAGCAAAATAAAATAGGTGCTTTTTGTTTTATTTTCTAGTATTATACAAAGGTAAATAAGAATCAATATCAAATTCATTTTAAACCATCTTAATGATACAAAGGTAGTTTTCTCTATGATTAAATGTACTAAAATCTTGGCAATGACTTGTGCAGCTGTTTTGGCTTTATCTGGTTGTAAAGAAGGCGCTGATAGTCAGGTTTCATCAAAAATGGTTTCTCTTGAGCATGTCAGAGGAACAACTCAAATTCCAGAGCATCCACAAAAAGTTATTATTTTCGATATGGCTTTGTTGGATACTTTAGATCTTTTAGGTGTTGAAGTTGCCGGTGTGCCACAGGCAAGTACCTCTTTTCCTAAAAATATAGCAAAGTATAAAGACCCTAAATACATTAATGCAGGAACTTTGTTTGAACCTAATTTTGAAAATATCAGTAATGCTAATCCGGATTTGATCATTGGTAGCGGACGTGCAGAAAAGGCTTTTTCTGAACTTGAAAAAATAGCGCCAACAATTGATTTATCTCTTGATAATAGTCATTTCTTAGAAAGCTTAAAAGCAAGAGCGCAAACAGCGGGTAAAATTTTTGGTAAAGAGGCACAGGCCGCTAAACAAATTGAATTATTGGATCAAAGTATTGAGAAAACAAAAGAAAAGTCTTCTCAAGCGGGGACAGCTCTGGTTTTAATGATCAGTGGGGGCAAAATATCGGCTTATGGTCCGGGTTCCCGTTTTGGTTTTGTGTTTGACTCTTTGAGTTTTAAACCAGCTGCAAATTTTCCTTCAGAAGGGCGACATGGTAATGTGGTGTCTCCTGAGTTTATATTGGAAACCAATCCAGATTGGATCTTTGTGATAGATAGGGATACGGCTATTGGTGAGTCTGAGGCCAATGCCGCTGCGAAGAAGGTATTGGATAACCAATTAATTAATAAAACAAAAGCTCAAGAAAATAATCATATAATTTATTTAGATTCACCCGCATTATATATTGCAGGTGGTTTGAGAACTTATCAAGAGCTTGTTAAGCAAATAGATGAAGTCTTGTCTAAATAGTCTGCTGCTTTGAATAAGAGCGTGTACATTTTTGTGTGCACGCTTTTGGCTTTTTCAGTATTTTATAAATAAAGAGTAGATGTGTGAAACGAATTATTACTTTATTTTTCGCTTTTTTGATTTTATCCTTACTTGCATTTGCCAGTTTATTTATTGGTGTAAAAGATATTGTGCCCAGTGATCTATGGAATAATACTCAAGCAAGAGAAGTTTTTTTTATTAGCCGTTTTCCTCGTACAGCTGCTTTAATTTTGGTTGGCTGTGCTTTGAGTGTTGCTGGTTTAATTATGCAACTGATTACTCAAAATAAATTTGTTGAGCCTAGCACCAGTGGCGCAACTCAATCTGCTTCACTTGGTATTATTTTGGTGACTGTTTTGTACCCTAGTGCATCCATTATGACTAAGATGATTGCTGCAAGTCTGATGGCATTGTTTGGTTCATTTTTATTCTTACTGATTTTGCGTAGAGTCTCATTAAAATCTGCCATTATTGTGCCTTTATTAGGGATGATGTTGGGTGCGGTGATTCAATCACTAACGACTTTTTTGGCGTTACATTTTGATTTGTTACAATCTTTAATTAGCTGGGATGCGGGTGATTTTTCTAATATTTTAAGAGGCCGCTATGAATTATTATGGTTGATTGGCATATTGACTATATTGGCTTGTTTTAGTGCTGATCGTTTTACCATCATTGGCATGGGGAAAGAGTTTTCTATTAATGTTGGCTTAAATTATCAATTAACCATGATTTTTGGGCTACTGATTGTTGCCGTTATTAGTGGTGTTGTCGTTGTTGTTGTTGGTACCCTACCTTTTCTTGGGTTAATTGTCCCCAATATTGTCAGTTTAATTGTAGGGGATAATGTACGAAAAAATATTCCTTGGATTTGCCTGTTAGGTGGAGGAATTGTCCTTTTATGTGATATTTTAGGACGACTGGTGATTATGCCATTTGAAATTCCAGCAGGTTCTATTATGGGGGTTGTGGGGGCAGCACTATTTTTAATGATTATTTTGAGGAATAGACGTTATGTTCACTAAAGTAATCAAGTGTTTAAGTAATAAACCCCTACGTAATTTATTGATTATGTCCGTTGTGGCGTTACTGATGATAATGTTGTTTTTACTTGTTAATTTACAAGGTAATTTAAATTATGTCCTTACTCGTAGGGTAATCACTATTTGTGCGATGATTTTGGTGGCATTTGCTGCAGGGGTTTCTACTGTTATTTTTCAAAGTGTCACCAATAATAGAATTTTATCACCTTCTATTATGGGGTTCGAGGCCTTATTTGTATTGATTCAAACAACAGCATTGTTTGTTGGCGGGGAAGAGTATTTTATTTTACTTGATCCAAATCTTAAATTTATAGCAGAAACCATGTTTATGGTGGTTTTTTCTTTAGTTTTATATCACTGGCTATTTAACATACAACACAATAACTTATATCTTATTTTATTGGTTGGTATCATATGTGGCTCTCTATTTAATAGTTTGGCCTCTTTTATGCAAAGACTACTTAACCCAAATGAATTTGCTATTTTGCAGGGTAGAATGTTTGCTCGTTTTGCCAGTGTTGAAGTGCCTTTGTTGATTATTTCTTTTATTGTTATTGGGGTATTAGCATTCATCATTTGGCGTTTAAGGTATCGTATTGATGTGATTGCATTAGGTCGGAATACAGCGATTACATTAGGATTAAGCTACCGTAAAAATGTGTCTATTTTACTGATTATTGTATCTATTTTGGTTTCTGTTTCTACTGCATTAGTGGGGCCTATGACTTTTTTTGGTTTTTTAGTTGCTTCTCTGGCTTATCAATTAATTGGTTCTTATCAGCATCGTTTGTTATTACCCGCTGCATTTTTATTAGGGGTTATTGCATTAGTTGGTGGACAGTTAATTTTACAACATATATTTGATATGGCAGGCACATTATCTGTTGTGATTAATTTTATTGGTGGTATGTTGTTTTTGGTTTTATTGTTGAAAAAGGCTTCGTTATGATAGAAGTACATAATGTGACCAAACATTATGGTCAAACTGTTATTTTAGATGATGTCTCTGTTGTGATTCCAAAAGGGGGAATTACTTCTATTATTGGACCTAATGGTGCAGGGAAATCGACTTTGCTGTCTTCTATGGGACGTTTATTACCTTTAGAAAAAGGCAAAATTTGTGTGAATGGATTGGATATTACACAGACAAATAGCAATATATTGGCTCGTTCTTTATCAATCCTGCGCCAGGAAAACCAGTTTACCAGTCGCTTAACTATTAGAGAGTTAGTTGGGTTTGGGCGTTATCCTTACACTAAAGGCCGATTAAATAAACAGGATCATGAAAAAATTGATATGGCTCTCTCTTTTTTAAATTTAACCCCCTTGCAAAATCGTTTTTTAGATGAGTTATCTGGTGGACAAAGGCAAAGAGCTTATGTTGCTATGGTATTGTGTCAGGACACGGATTATGTTTTATTAGATGAACCGCTCAATAATTTGGATATGAAACATTCTGTTGCCATGATGAAGCAAATCAGACGAGCTGCAGACGAGTTAGGCAAAACAATCGTTTTGGTGGTGCATGATATTAATTTTGCTTCTGCATATTCTGATAAAATTGTGGCGATGCGTCAGGGGAAGATTATTTATAATGGCACGCCAGATGAGTTAATGAAATCAGATATTTTGGAAGATATCTTTGATACGCCAGTTAAAGTGGAAGAGATTAAAGGCCAACAAATAGGGGTGTATTATCGGTAATTAATAAAAATATGATATTAGATGAATTAGGTTTCATATTTTATTTTAGAATATCGGTTCTTTAATAGATTTTTTAATCAAGAGAATTTATATGAAAATCCCCTTTTGGAATGCCTTGGAAAAAGGTGAACGTTTTTTAATGGTGGGTGCAGGAGGAGGCTTTGATTTTGTTCATGGGATCCCTTTATACCTGTATATTACTCGAGTTTTAAAAAAAGAAGTGGTTTTAGCCAATTACTCTTTTTGCTCATTTTCTGATTTAGAGAAAAGTCAAAGCCAAAGAGTTTTCTATGGAACCTATAAAGTTACAAAAGATGCCATTAATTTGGATTATTTTCCTGAAAAATATACATCAGAATGGTTTTGGGAAAATGATCAAGTAAATATACCCATCTACACATTTTATTATGGTCTAGGAGTACAGCCATTAAGACGAGCCTATAATTATTTAATAGAGGAATATCAGGTAGATAGTTTAGTTTTAGTTGATGGTGGAACAGACAGTATTATTTTTGGTGATGAAAGAGGATTGGGTACCATTGTTGAAGATGCAAATTCTATGGTTGCTGCAGCAAAAACTGATGTACCTAATAAATATTTAGTTTCAATAGGATTTGGTGTTGATCATTTTCATGGAGTTAACCATTATAATTTTTTAGAGAATGTTTCTACCTTAATCAAAGAAGATGGTTACCTAGGAACATTTTCTTTAACTCAAGATATGCCAGAAGGTAAACGCTATTTAGCACTAATACATTATTTAAATGAGAAAAATAATAGACAAAGTATTGTGGCTAATTCTATTGCAGGTGCTTTAGAAGGGGATTTTGGTAATATACATCGTACAAGTTTGACACAAGACAGTGAGTTATTTATTAATCCATTAATGTCATTATATTGGACATTTTCATTAGAACAAGTCATTTCTCGAATGATTTTTGCTTCTGAATTGGAAGATTGTGAAACGATTCGAGATGTTGTGAATCAAATTCGTATCCATAAATTAGATAGAAATAATCAATATCGTTATAGCCAATCGATCCCATTATAATTAATTAGTTTTTTATTTTTAGATAACCTTACTATAACCATATTTAGGCTATAGTAAGGTAAAATAATAATGTTTTGGTTTCTTAGAAAAAAAGAACGCTGCTAACAAATAAACGTAATTTATCGTATTGCTTTCGCCGCATCTAATGCAAAATAGGTCAAAATACCATCAGCACCAGCACGTTTAAATGCCAATAAACTCTCTAACATTACTGAATCTTTATCCAACCAGCCATTTTGAATAGCTGCTTGTAACATAGCATATTCGCCAGAAACCTGATAAGCAAAAGTAGGTACACCAAACTCATCTTTAACTCGTCTGATAATATCTAAATAAGGCAAGCCTGGTTTGACCATTACCATATCAGCGCCTTCTTGTAAATCAAGAGCAATTTCTTGTAAGGCTTCGTCGCTATTGGCAGGGTCCATTTGGTAACTTTTTTTGTTTCCTTTACCTAAGTTGGCTGAACTGCCTACTGCATCTCTAAATGGGCCGTAGAAAGCGGAAGCATATTTTGCTGAATAGGCCATAATACGGGTATGAATAAAGTGATGTTCTTCTAGTGCTTCTCTAATGGCTAGAATTCGTCCATCCATCATGTCTGAAGGGGCAATCACTTGGGCACCTGCTTGGGCATGGCAAATTGTTTGCTTGACAAGTACTTCAACTGTTTCATCGTTCAGTACATAGCCATCATCATCAATTAAGCCGTCTTGCCCATGTATTGTATAGGGGTCAAGGGCAACATCGGTCATGATGCCTAGTTCTGGGAATCTGGAACGTATTTCTTTAATGACTTGAGGTATCAAACCATCAGGGTTATAGGCTTCTTGGGCATCTAATGTTTTATTTTTTGTAATAACTGGGAAAAGTGCCAGCATTGGGATACCTAAATGCAATGCCTCTTCTGCTGTGAATAATAGCTTATCTAAGCTTTGTCGTTTAATTCCAGGCATAGAAGCGATTTCTTGTTCTTGATTTTGACCTTCAAGAACAAAAACTGGATAAATAAGGTCATTACAAGTGAGGGTGTTTTCTTGCATTAAACGGCGCGAAAAATCGTCTTTGCGCATTCTGCGCATACGGCTTAGAGAAATACTGCGATTAGTGAAATTCATGTGCTATTCCTTTATGCTGAGATAGAACCAGTAGAGTCTCTATTCATCTGTTTTTTGAGTTAAAAAATAAAATATTATTTATGGAACAAATTATCTCCATCATGATCTTTAAGTTTGGCAAAAATGAGGGAAGATAAAATAGTCGACAGCCCTAAAAGGACAAAACTGACTCGAAACGCTGTGTGCAGATTTTGCCCATCATTGGTTAGCCAAGAGCTTAAGCTTAATAAATGAACCAATGCTGCACCTACAGCAATACCAAAACTAATGGCTAACTGTTGATTCACAGCAACCAAACTGTTGCCGCTACTTGCTTGCTCTGTTTGTAAGTCAGCAAGAACAATGGTATTCATTGAAGTAAACTGTAAAGAATTTACTGCGCCAATTAAAGCCAAAAGGATGACCCAAACAATTACAGGCGTATGTTGATTTGGTATGGCTAATAGCATAATACCAATGCCTGCAAAAATAGTATTCCCCATAAGGGTCTTGCGGTAGCCAAATTTCTTTAAAATTGGGGTGACCATTGTTTTCATTGTCACAGAGGCTAGAGCCATGGGTACCAGCATCCAACCTGAAAATGCGGGTGAAAACGCGAAAATGACCTGCATTAATAAAGGGATCAGTAAAGGAAGGGAGCTTAATCCTATTCTGCTGGCTAAACTACCGGCAAGGCCAATCATAAAAGTACGTACTTTAAATAGGCTTAATGAGAAAATAGGGTATTCTGCTTGTTTGGCATATTTTGTGTACAGATACATCAGCAATATACCCAATAAAGCGATGGTTAATGAAAAAAGGTAGTTATTACCTTCACTGACAAACTCTAGCCCTAAAGAAACCATTACGATAGATAGACTAAATAGAACAAACCCTAGAAAATCAAAGTGTTCTGATGAATCTTCAAAATCAGGCATGTATTTTAGACCACAATAAATACCAATTATGCCAATGGGAATATTGATGATGAATACCCAGTGCCAGCTGGCAATGTGGACAAGGTAGCCGCCTACTAAAGGGCCCAAGACAGGGCCAATTAAACCAGGAATAGTAGAAAAATTAATTGCTGCCAATAAATCTGATCGGTCAAAAGTTTTAATCATGGCAAGGCGAGCGACTGGCATCATCATCGCACCACCAATACCTTGAATAATACGGGAAACGACTAAGGCATCAAGGGAGGCTGAAAGTGCACAGAGCAAGGAACCAATGCTGAATAAACTAACGGCGGTAATAAATACTTTTTTTGTGCCAAATTTATCTGCCAAAAAACCACTAATTGGAATTAACAGTGCCACAGTCAAAGCATAACTGATGATTGCTGATTGCATACTTAAAGGAGAGCGTTGGAAATCTTTCGCTATAGCAGGCAAAGCAGTATTGAGTACAGTGGCATCGAGCGATTGCATAAACAAAGCCATGGCCGTGATCCACGGCAGCATTTTGTAAACAATTGGGGAAGGTGGTGCAGATGTATGGTTCATGAGCTATTTATGATCGTATTTAATTGCGTTCAATGCTCCTTAAAAATATATTTGAAAATTACTCAAAACAGCTTGATAATAGGGCTAAGGGATGGTCTATCTGAACATCTGCACCCCATGTGTGAGGAGCATCATTTTCAGCAATATAGCCCCAGTTAGCCAATACAGTTTTCATCCCAGCATTTTTTCCTGCAACAATATCTCTTTGTGCATCACCTACATAAATGCATTGTTCAGGTTTAACGTTTATCTGCTCACAGGCATATAACATAGGTTTTATGCTTGGCTTGGCTTCACTGGTTGTGTCGCCACTGACAACAACGTGTGGTGGAATAATAAAATTTAGCTTTTGTACTAAGCGATCAGTAAAAGCTTTGGGTTTATTGGTGATGATACCCCATATTAAGCCTTTTTCTTGCAATGCACTAATTAATTCATTCACACCATCAAATAATACAGTTTGTTGATTAAAGCAGTGTTCATATTCAGCTAAATAATCAAGTTTGGTTTGAGTAAATCTAGGGTCATCAGGAGTAAAACCAAAACCTAATTGGACAAATGCTGAAGAGCCATGGCTGGCTAATGGTCTTAATTTTTCCATGGTAAATGTTGGTTTACCATGTTTGATCAATAAGTTATTTAATGCCAAACCTAAATCTAAAGCTGTATCAGCTAAGGTGCCATCTAAATCAAAAAGAACCGCTTTTGTATTCATTTGTTTTTTACTTCCAGTCAGTTAGAGCCTAAGAATAATTGATACGCCAGATTATTGCTTTCATCTTTGTATTGATAGCCTAGACGATCTAAAGCAATAAATAGGTCTTTTTCTTCTTCTTTCGGTACTTCTATAGCAACTAAAACTCGCCCATGATCCGCGCCGTGGTTGCGGTAATGGAATAAAGTAATGTTCCAATCCAGTTTTATGGAGTCTAAAAAGCGTTTTAATGCACCTGGCCGTTCAGGAAAATAAAAACTGATCAATTTTTCATGAGCAATTTTATCACTTCTTCCACCGACCATATAACGAATATGGCTTTTGGCAATTTCATTGTCCGTTAAATTAATGGCAGGCAAGTGTGCTTTAGCTAAAACTTTACTGATAAATTCAACATCTTTATTGTTAGTGGTTTGTATGCCTACAAAAATATGTGCTTGATCTTTATCCCCATAACGATAGTTAAACTCAGTAATGTTCCTGTCTCCAATTAAATGACAGAAATTTCTGAAGGTGCCAGGACGCTCATCAATTGTGATGGCAAAAATAGCTTCCTTTTGCTCACCTAATTCGCTGCGTTCAGTGACATAATGTAAACGTTCAAAGTTCATATTGGCGCCAGATATAACGGTCACCAGATTTTGGTCTTGACAGTTATGTTGCTCTATATAGGCTTTTAAACCTGCCAAAGCCAAAGCACCAGAGGGCTCGGCAATAGAGCGAGTGTCTTCAAAAATATCTTTGATTGCGGCGCAAATTTGATCAGAATTTACCAAAATAATGTCATCTAATAGGTTTTGGCATAACCGAAAAGTTTCTTCGCCAACCAGTTTAACTGCAACACCATCTGCAAATAACCCTACATCAGTCAGTTCAATACGCTTTCCTAATTTTATGGATTGATTCATGGCGTCAGAATCAACTGGTTCCACGCCAATTACTTTAATTTCAGGCAGAATACTTTTTATATAAGCAGCAACACCTGCTGCTAGGCCACCACCACCGATAGGAATAAAAATCGCATCAATTTTCTTAGGATGCTGACGCAATATTTCTAAGGCAACTGTCCCTTGGCCAGCAATCACATCAGGGTCATCAAAAGGAGGAATATAGGTTTTACCGGTTTGTGCCACTAATTGCATTGCATGTGTATAGGCATCATTAAAAGATTCGCCAAATAAAACAACATTGCCTCCGTGACTTGTGACAGCATTAATTTTAATCTGGGGGGTTGTGGTGGGCATGACAATAGTTGCTTCACAATTTAGGGTTTTGGCAGACAATGCGACCCCCTGAGCATGATTGCCTGCACTAGCAGTAATGACCCCTTTTTTTAGGGCTTCTGCCGATAGGTTGGCCATTTTGTTATAGGCACCACGAAGCTTGAAAGAAAAAACGGGTTGTAAGTCTTCCCGTTTTAGGAAAATTTTATTTTTCAGGCGACTGGATAAGTTTGCTGCTAAATCTAGAGGGGTTTCTATTGCAATATCATAAACAGAGGCGGTCAGAATACGTTTTAAATAATTATTTATAGTTGAGTTCATAGAGGCAGTTTCTAAAAAAATCGATTAATAGTTAGTTTATGTGTGAAGGCAATAACCTTACTCGTATCAAAGTTAATTAGCAAGTATCCAGGTCTAATACACGCTTTGTTCACCTTCTGGTCTGGTTTTAAAGCGCTTGTGTAGCCAGAAATATTGCTCAGGATAAGTTGTTGCCAGTTCTTGAATAAAATCATTCATTCTTTGGGTGTCAGCCACAACGTCTTCTGTTGGAAAATTTGTCCATGGTGGGTAAAAAATCATTTTAAACCCATTTTTTTCTCTCACACAAATTAAGGGGATGACTTTTGCTCCTGTTAATTTTGTCATCCGATTAAGCCCAGTGATTGTTGCTGCTTGGGTATGGAAAAAACGAACAAAAATAGATTCTTTCGGGCCAAAATCTTGATCTGGTAGATATAAGAAAGGGGATTGTCTATGGTTTTTTATGGTCTTAATAATACTTAAAAAGCCTTGTTGTCTAGAAACAATACGCACGTTGTTATAACGATGGCGGTGTTTAAAAATAGCTTCATCTACAGTTTTATTTTTTTGGTGGGCATAAATACTGGTCAAGGCTTGTGTTTGATTCAGTTTGTATACCCCCATCTCAAATGCACAAAAGTGAGGGTACAATAAAATAACATGCTCACCATTGGCTAAAGCATCATCTAAATAATGTTTATCTTGGTATTGCACTAATTTATCGATTCGTTTGGCACTGCTGTACCAGCAAACACCATATTCTAAAAATAAAGCTGCCATATGGTAAAAATTTGCTTTTAAGACTTGAATTCTTTTTTCTTCTGTCCATTCAGGGAAGCATAATTTTAAGTTTGTTAGCCCAACATGCCGTCTGTCTTTTGCTAAATAAAATGCTAAAGAGCCCATTCCTTTGGCCATAAAGTGAATGGCTTTAAGAGGTAAGAAATGGATTAAATAAAGGATAAAAAAAGCAAATTTCATTTTATTCTTCTGGTTTAATAACACCTCTTGGTGTTTTATAGCGGTTATAACTGAATAAGTATTGTTCTGGGTATTCTTTAATTAAAGCTTCAACGTTTTGGTTGATGATTGTTGCATCATGTTCTTTATTACCAGTTAGTGTACCGATTAACGGCTTAATATGTAAGCAAAAACCTTGGCTATGGGGTAAACGTTCCCCTATAAAGAAAAATGTTGCCACATTGCCAACTTGCGCTAAACGTGCTGCTAGGGTCATTGTATAGGCAATTTCGCTAAAAAAGGGCGCCCATACACCTTCTCCATTACTGGGAACCTGATCAGGTAACACAATTGTAGCCTCAGCATTTTTTAGCGCTTTTAATACCAATCGAACACCTTGTGCATTTGCTGGGGCGGTACGGCCTTTGTCTCTTTGTCTGCCCGCATTCATTATGGGTTCCAACCATTTTAACTTAGGAGGGCGATACATTGCTGTTAATGGAAAAGGCAACTGATGGCTGATATAGCGTCCCGCTAAATCATAGCTACCAATATGGGGTGTAATGAACAGTAAGCCTTTTTTTGCCTCTAATGCTGTTTGTACATGTTCCCAACCATCACTATGATGAAATAATGTGCTTATGTGTTTGGGGGAGCGCAGCCAAGCAATAGGCAATTCTAAACCAGACATGCAGGTATGCTGGCAAATAGATTTGACTTTGGACTCTATATCTTGATAGTCTTCGTAGATTTTGCTGATATTAAGATTTGTTCTAATCAGTGCAGTATTTTTTTTACCAAAACAATACATAAGCCAGCCTAGGAGGCTGCCTAGTATATGTAAAATAGTCAGAGGTAATAAAGAGAGTAACCAAAAAATTGGGCGCATGGGTTTAAAAGTATTACAATAAGCAAGCGCGTAGTGTAGCAAATTAACGTTAATAAATACATTTTTTAGATGGATTTTCAGTAATGAGTGAGTATTTTTTTACTTCTGAATCTGTATCAGAAGGCCATCCAGATAAGGTTGCAGATCAGATTTCAGATGCAATTTTAGATGCAATTTTAACACAAGACAAACATGCTCGTGTTGCAGCTGAAACTTTGGTTAATACAGGATTGGTTGTTTTAGCTGGTGAGGTTTCTACTAATGCTAAAGTAGACTATATTAAAGTGGCGCGTAATACCATTAAAGATATTGGCTATGATAATTCGGAATTAGGATTTGATTATCATGGTTGTGCGGTTTTGGTCGCCTATGATGAGCAATCCGTTGATATTGCCCAAGGAGTCAATGAAGGTGAAGGGTTGGATTTGGAGCAGGGTGCAGGTGATCAGGGGTTAATGTTTGGTTATGCTTGTGATGAAACCCCCACGTTAATGCCTTTCCCCATTTACTATGCACATCGTTTGATGCAAAGACAAAGTCAAGTGAGAAAAAATGGGACTTTGCCATGGTTAAGACCAGATGCAAAAGCACAACTGACTTGTGTTTATGATAATGACACGGGGAAACCTCAATGGATTGATACTATTGTGCTTTCTACTCAGCATACACCAGATATTGAGCATGATGTATTGACTGAAGCGGTTATTGAAGAAATTATTAAACCTTCTGTGCCTGAACATATGTTACGCAAAGAAACAAAATTTTTGATTAATCCTACAGGTCGTTTTGTGATTGGTGGTCCTATGGGCGATTGTGGTTTAACTGGTCGGAAAATCATTGTCGATACATATGGTGGTGCTGCACCACATGGTGGTGGTGCTTTTTCTGGAAAAGATCCAACCAAAGTCGATCGTTCTGCTGCTTATGCGGGGCGTTATGTGGCAAAAAATATTGTCGCTGCTGGTTTGGCTAAACAGTGTCAGATTCAGGTTTCTTATGCAATAGGTGTGGCAAGACCAACCTCTATTTCAGTCGATACATTTGGGACAAACGTTATTCCAAATGAACAAATTGTTCAGTTAGTCGAAGAACATTTTGATCTGCGTCCTAAAGGAATTGTCCAAATGCTTGATTTATTAAGGCCAGTTTATAGAAAAACCGCTGCTTATGGGCATTTTGGTCGAGAAGATGCTGATTTTAGTTGGGAAAAAACAGATAAGGTTGACGCATTAAGAGCATCAGCAGGACTTTAATTTTTCTTTATGTTGTCATAAGCAAGGTAATTTTACCTTGCTTATTTTTATATCCAGTTAATCAAATTAATCTACTTTTCTTGTTTTTCGATTATTAAAATTTATTAAATTATCTATTTGAAAATATTTAATTTATATTTTTATATATCTTTATACCTCTTATCCTTTTAGCTTCACCATTAATCTTTTTTTTTGAATGAAACCCTATTTTTTTATTATGCTAAGGTTATTATATAGATAGTGTTTTATTTATAGTGTTTTTGATTTTTATAAATAACTAAAGATGGGTGAAAAAGATGGAGCAACAATTCTTTTTGAAACGTTTAGCATTATTAACATCAGTTATATTTTTATCTTCTGGTCATTCTTTTGGAAAAACAGACTATGAAACACCATTTTTCCCCGTTCCAGGTTATCTTGCTTCTAAGTCAGAAGGGGTAAAGCCCAATGTCATGTTGTTTCTAGATAATTCTTTGAGTATGAATTGGAGAGTAGAGGTTGACGATGGCGACCTAATTTATAATTGCAAATACCCAGATAATTGCCGTATGACTATTGCAAAAGATGCTATTGCTGATCTGGTGAGTTCAAATCCAGATTTAGTTCGCTGGGGGTTTACTACCTTTATGCCAAAAGATTTTGTTGCGGTTAATGATAATAATGCCTCAAATGTTATTTCTACTTTGAATGCAGTAATTACAGAGGGTGGTGGGACGCCAACAATGCCTATATTTTATCAATTGACCCGTTATTTTCAGGGGTTAAAACCAACTACTTCTTCAAATTCAACTGTTCAGAGTAAGTATGGTAATTGGGGGGCTAGTTCATATCCAAACCGTTATAATGCGGTCTCTCCTATTGAGTATAGGTGTCAAAAGAACTTTATTATTGTGGTATCTGATGGAGATGCAAATGCTGCTTTGCATGCAAATGAACGAAATGGGGATAGCTTATTTAAAGATTTAGGCAATACGAACTTGTCTTTACCTGAATATGCTGAAAGAGCATTTAGTGCTGATTTTAAAACGACAGGGACAGACAAAGAAGGGGGCTCATGGCAAGATCCTAATTTTCCCTTGCAAAATATTATTACTTATACCATTGGTTTTTCTAAAGGAGCTGAAGGTGCAGCTGTTAATTTAAAAGAGGCTGCGGATGTAGGTGGTGGAGTTTACTATCCAGCCACAGACTCAGCTAAATTGGTTTCTTCTTTGCAAGACGCTTTAAGCAGTATTGCTGCCATGAATAGAGCGGGTAGCCCCCCAGCTTATACGAGCGACGATACCCAAACACCAGGAGAGCCTATTTCAGTTAAATATAATTCAAGTAACTGGAGTGCAGAGGTTTTTTCTTATGGTTTAACGGCAGATGGTGAAATTGATACAACAAAGAAAAAATCAGTTTCTTTTTCGACTGGGACAGATCGTAATATCTGGTTTAAATCTAAAGGTGCTGGGCAGGTTGTTAGTCTTCAAACAACCAATACAAATGATGTAGCCAGTACTTTTGGGGTGGCCAATCCTGAGGCAACAAATTTAATTAAGTGGCTACAAGGTACAACAGTATCAGGTAAACGCACACCAGTTATGATGGGGGATGTGATTAACAGCAATATTTCTGTTACCCAGACGCCAAATAAATTATTTTCTGTTGGCAGTAATGGTGGAACCATACATGTGTTTAAACGAGATGCATCAGGTTATAAAGAGACTTTTGTTTATATGCCTAGTTTGACATTGCGTCAAAAAGATAAGGCTACTATTGGACAAGTGATCCCAAAACTGATGGAAGAAAGTTATGGAAAAGGCAATAATGAGCATCGTTATTTGGTAGATGGTGGTTCATTTTACCGTGGTATGACAGGAGGTTCTGCTGGCACAGATTTCCATTTAGTTGTTGGCAGTACTGGTCGAGGGGGGGCAGGTATTTATGCCTTAGATATGGCGCAAATTGCACAAACAGGTGGTAATGCGGATTCGATATTGTATGACTTTACTAATGGTGCCAATACTTCTGCTTCTGGTGGCAATGCGGATTTGGCTAATTTAGGCTATACCGTTGGTACGCCAGTGATTGCTAAAGTGAATGATGGTGGCGCAGAAAAATGGATCACCATTATTGCCAGCGGTTATTATTCAACAAAAATAAATCAGACTAATTCAGGAGATGCAACAGGAACACCTACGCTTTATTTATTGAATATGAAAACAGGGCAAAAGTGGCAAAATATGAATGCCAAAGATGGTAAAGGGTTATCCAGCCCGACAGTAGTTGATATTGATAATGACGGATTTGCAGATTATGTTTATGCAGGTGATTTAAAAGGTGATTTATATCGTTTTGATTTAAGTAAGGCAGGTTCTGGTTCAGGGGTGACTCGAGTATTTAAGGGGGACAGTGATAAACCCATTACCTCTGCTCCAGCAATATTCCATAAAGATGGTCAATTGATGGTTGTGTTTGGTACAGGTAGTTTATTAACAGAGGATGATAATACGGATAAACAGCAGCAGTCTTTTTATGGCATTATTGATGACTTATCTATTGCTGATTTGGATATTCAAGATAAAGAGGACGATTTGGTTACGCAAGAGTTTAAGGAGGATAGTTCTGGTAACCGAACCCTTTCTTCTAAGAGTATAGGAGATAAAAAAGGTTGGAAAATAGATTTAAGCTCAGGCACAGGGGAGCGGGTTGTTTATCAGCCAATGGTGTCAGGGCATACGGTTTATTTTACAACCCAAATTGTGAATCCTCCTGCTAGTGATAAATTATGCGATGTTGCCAGTGGCGGTGGGTATTTAATGAGCGTGGATGCACAAACGGGCGGACACCCTAAAGCGGATAATAGCCATTTTGCAGCGACAGCAGGTAGTAAGGACTATTTTGCGGGTTTAAAAACATCAGGTACACCATCAGCGGTAAGCAGTAAATTAAGCGTTAGATTAAATCAAAATGGTGTAAATGGTTATGGGCAGCTTATTGCCGGTCGTATGGATAAGACAAGATCTTTAGATAAAGATCCTTGGTATGCAACAGGTCAACAGGGCTCAGACAAAGAAGGCATGTATGATGGTCAGTCTTCGATCATCGTTGAAACAGAAAATGGCCCTTTAGTGATACAAACCGAGTTACCCAAATATAAGTCAACAGGTGGTTTAAGTCGAAGATTAAGCTGGCGTGTGGTCAGTTGATTTTTGTGATGTGAGAATAAGACGGCTATTTAGATAATAGCCGTCTTTGGTTTATATTAAAAATTATTCCATCAGACGGTAAACAAATCATAATTATGCTGCCCAATCATGTATTCAATTAAGTCCAATTGTTTTTGATTAAAATCCCATGACCAAATGCCATCATTACTTTGTGTATGTAAACCACGTAAAAACAAAAAGCGAATGTAGATGTTGGGTGGACTGATATTGCGTTTTTTTAAATAACGATAAGTGGCAATAACATATAAGAGTGCTTGTAAATAATAATGGTGTTCGGCCATCGCTTCATTCAAGACAGAAGAATGATAGCATTGGTAGGTGCCACCTAGATAATTGGATTTATAGTCGATTATATAGATATTGCCTTGATCGTCTTGTGTGATTAAATCAATAAAACCATGACAAAAGCCATTTAATTCGTTAAAAGACAGCAAATTTGCTGCCTGAATAATGTTTTTAGGCAAGTTAAATTCAGGTTGCTTGATGATTTTTTTTAATTTTTCTGGTGTAAATTGATTGATGGTAAAGGTAAACCCCATTTCTGCCAATCTTGTGGTGGCGCGACTTTGTGCCAAAGAAAAAGAAGGTGATAATTGTGCTGTGACAGTATTTTGAATAATAGTTGATACAACCTCATACCAGTTTGAATCAAGATGATACTCTTGCAGTGTTTGTCTGATAAGTTTTTCATGATTAATTGAATTGGTAAAATCATACTGTTCCAAAATAGCATGTAAACATAAACCTGTTTGGGCACCTTTGGATAGATTAAAAGGCGTTTGATTTAAAAGTGGCTCATCTGGTTCGGCTGTGTCTAATTTAGTCAGTAATTCTATGGGTTCTGGTAAGGGCTGATCTGCAAACACATCACTTTTGGTAAACGTACTTAGGGTACTGAAACTGGAAAGTTTAGGCCCTTGTTTGATTATGCCAGTAAAGTGTCGAGCTTGGTACACAATATCAGCTTGGGTTGTGGGTGAAAATATGGTTTGTGCTACTGGTTCTTTCAATAGTGTTACTTGATGCTGGCGTGCAAATTGTATGGTTTTATCTGTTAATTCAAACGCTGTTGGTGCATTCATTAAATAGGCAATAGCTGTTTGCTCAACTTTATTAACAGCACCTAAAGTTATAATCAATTGTTCTTGGGCTCGAGTTAAGGCAACATAAAGTAAGCGTAGTTGTTCTGACAACTCTTCTTTTTCAAGTAAATTAAGGGTTTCTTCTGTTAATTGTTCTTTACTGATTAAATGATTTTGTCCATCTTGGTGGAGGTTAACCAGTTCTTGAACAAAATGGTTTTTGCTGTCCCAAATGAAAGGGCAGTAAACAATGGGGTATTGTAGGCCTTTAGCGCTATGTATGGTGATGATTTTGACTAAATGCTCATCGTTTTCTAAGCGCAATTGAGTTGCTTCTGTTTTTGAACCTTTTTGCGCACTCAAAATCTGATTATTAAGCCATTGTGTTTGGGCGTGTAGTGTAAACTGATGTTTTTCTTCTTGGGCAATGAGTTCTGTAATTTGAGACAGGTTGGTTAAACTTCTTTCGTTTCGTTGGCTTAATAAATGCCCTGTAATATTAAAGGTTTCACAAAAATTCTGATAAGCTGCAAGTATGCCTTTATTTTGCCAGAGTTCTTGATAAAGAAACATTTTTTCAATAAAAAAAGAAGTTTTTTCATCATCGTGATTAAACGTAAAAATTTGCTCAGCGTTATATTGAAACAAGAGACTACTTAAGAGCAAACGAATGGTGCTTAAGTTTTTAGGATTAAGCCAGCTTTTTAATAAAACCAAAATAGCTTGCGCTTCCTGTGTGTTGAATACCGAATCTTGGCTTAGGCTCACGCTGTCAATTTGTCGTTTTTTTAATTCTTGGCTAATGAGTTTACCTTGATTATGGGTGCTCACTAGAACAGCAATATTGTGCGCTTGTAAGGGTTGATTTTGATAAAGCAGTTTGTTTTCATTGGCTAAATTTAATTGAATAGCAATCCTGTTGGCACAGTTTTGGGCCGCTTGTGTACGAGCGGCTTCTTTTGTTAATAATTGATTTTCTGGTTCACTGTGTAACCATTGAATAGATAGTCCTGATTGTATTGGCGTTAAGTCACTTTGGTGACGATTAGCTGCTATTTGAGTGTATTGAATTTGTGGGAGTACAAAAGGGGCGCTATGTTGTGCAAATAAAGCAGATATTTGTGTGAGTAAATTTTGATGTGTTCTGTAGTTTATATCTAAAGTGTAGTGATTATCTGCTTCTTGGCTGGCTTGCAGGTAAGCAAAGATATCGGCTCCTCTGAATTTATAAATCGCTTGTTTCGGGTCTCCCACTAAGAATAATGCTTGGGCCGCTTGTACAAAAATTTTACTGAAGATTGCATATTGAATAGGGTCTGTATCTTGAAACTCATCAATCAGTGCAATTGGCCATTTTTGTGCCAGTGTTTTGGGTAAAAAATGATTTTGAGGTAAGGATAATGCTTGGTAAAGCTCCAACAGTAAATCATCAAAGCGTCTTTGTTTATGTGCTTGATTAAATTCAACCAGTTTTTGGTTTAAAAAGCGATACAATTTAAATTTTAAAATGCTCAGCTCATTTTGTTCCGCTTGCTCTAAGTGTGCTAGATAAGTACATAGGTGTTCAAAAATGGTAAAGTCAGTCAGTTTTTCTAATGGGAGTTCTTTTCCTTTTTTACAGTTTGCTTGTAGATTCTTGACGATGAGTTTGTCTAATAAAGGTAAGTAAGTAAGGAGTAT